>CAZHAD010000008.1:36701-60381 GCA_964529965.1 uncultured Leptospirales bacterium
GCGGTTTTTTTGACGGATGTGGATATTTCAGTTGAAAAGTGATCGATGATGTTGAGCATTATGAGTATTCTTTCTATCGTAAGGGATATGAAGAGGATCAGGTTCCCGCCGTTTTTCCTGATATGGTGTTTGGCGTGAATTAAAAATCCTATAAAGGAGGAGTGTACTTTCACCGTATTTCTCAGATCAAAGGTAACCACGTCATCTTTTTTTATGTTTTTCAGATGTTCTTCGTATTCGCAGACTTTTTCTATTCCTATATACCTAGGAAACTCCCATGTCCTGCAATCATCCATGATTATTGCTCCGTCCCTGAATATGTTTTCCGTTTTCATATAATATATATCGGCTGAAATATGCATTTGCATGACTAAAAAACGGTTTACGCGCGCCGGCATGTATAATTTTTCCAACTATCGGGTGATTCCCTATCATGATCCGCGGGCTGAATCAATACATCAGGTACTTCTCTCTTTTTTTCATGAATTTTTTTACGGCCGGACTGATCAGGGAATGATAGTCTCCATATTTTTTTCCTTCTTGTATGGCGCGCCTGAACTTATCCGTACCCGCAAGCGCATCTATGGAGAAGCGGTAATTGCTTATTTCCCATCGCGTATAAGAATAATTTTTCATTATGGCGCTTATGATCCGGTATGATACCTCGGTGGGGCTGAACCGCCCCCCGATGTAGAATATCTGGGCTCCGCCGCACGGGGCTCCGGCGTATTTGCCGTATAAGGGCTTGAAATAGGCGGGCCTGAACCTGAAATTTTTTATTTTTAGATTGTTCAGCATTCTGCAAAACGAAATCGGCTCTATCCATGGAGCGCCGAGGTATTCGAACGGCTTCACCGTTCCCCTGCCCAGTGAAATATTGATCCCCTCCATAAGGACGGCCATGCTATAAATTATCGAGGATTCATATGTGGGCAGATTGGGTGACGGAGGTATCCACGGCAGGCCGGTTTGATTAAAGGTCATGCAACGCCGGTAGCCGCTCATGCGTATCACCGTAAGCCTGATATTCGGCGCGAATTCACCCCGATAATAGCGGGCGGACTCCCCGATCGTCATGCCGTAGAGCAGGGGCGCTGGGAATGCACTCACCGGCCTGGTAGTGACGGCGGGTTCCAGATTCGCGCCGTCCACTCCCAGGAAGCCTATTGGATCGGGCCTGTCCAGCACGATAAGCTCGGTTTTGAGCCCCTGCAGGGCATCTATGATTTCCTTGAGATTAGTGATGTAGGTATAGCATCTCATCCCCATGTCCTGTATGTCGAAGATGACGATATCGACGCTTCCGAGCAGGGCCTTTAATGTGCTTTTGTCCAGATAGAAGAGGTTGTATACGGGCAGGTTAAAGGTCCTGTCATACCGATAGTAGGGGTATTCGGTATCCCTGAAATAGCCGTACAGGCCGTGCTCCGGCGCGAGCAGCAGGGATATCCGTATGCCGCCCGCGCGTAATAGCTGTATGTTTCTCTTCAGATTGAAGTCAAACCCGGACTGGTTCGTCACAAGGGCCGTCTTTTTACCCTCATATTCCTTAATCCCGCCGTTTATGAAATTCTCCAGCCCTGTGATCACCTTTCTTCCGCCGGTCTGGAAGTGGTAATTGATGTCGGAGACACAGCCGGCGAACAGAATGACACTCATGATCCAGATAATGGCAGCTGAATTTAGCTCTTTTATCTTCATTCTCTACCTCCCCACACCGGCGCTGATTCTATACCCGAATTTCCAACCCGCACCCCTTGTGTGTTTTTCTCCTCGTCCCCATTTATTACACATTTATGCTTATAAGTTGGTAACCAGCGGTATACTGCTTGACATTAAATCTAATATTATATTCGTTCATTTTACCGAAAAATATTAATCGTATGCGGCGATCTTCCATGCTCTGCGGAAAAAAAACATCCATCATCGCGTCCCAGCTCTTCATGGTTTTTTTCGCCACGTGTGCGCTGACCACGGCCGGACCGGAGAGCCGGATGCCGGGCCGCCTTGCCGGGGCGGCCGGCGAGAAATATGCGGATCTTCTTGTCGATCCCGCACTCTATACGACTTCGGGAGCCGTATTCCAAAAAAAATATTACCGGTTACTGATCGGCGTGGCCGCCGAGTTCGTTGAAAAGATGATGCTTTCAGTACAAAAAGGAAGCATTGGGTTTTACTATGACAAAAGGTCGGGCGACCGGGAAAGGCTCTACTTTGGGCTTGACCTTGCCGAAAAAGGGGCAGACGGCAGATCCTTTGATGCGGTTGCCGCGGACATCATTATGAAGCACCTGACAGATATTGTCAAGGCCCTCAATTCCTGCCGGAGCATTTTCAATGAAAAAGGGGTTGCCGGCGCGGTGATCGGATGGATATGGACTTCGGGAAACGGAACCGAGCATCTGAGCGTTTGGATCGCCAAGGAAGACTTGATAAGGTTTGAAGAGGGAATGATCACGTTTAATGAGCTCGTCCAGCGGAGCAGCATCACCAACACGGCGGGGAGGGTAATCAGGCTCCAACTATTTCCATGACGCGTTTGAGAAGGGTTTTTAACTCCATCATGGTGCCGACGCTGATGCGTAAATAATCCGATTGGGGAGTCCCGTTGAAATAACGAACGAGTATCTTCATTTCCTTGAGGCGCTGGTATAGCTCCATGGCGCCGATTTCCGGGTGCTTCGCGAAGATGAAATTGGCCCTGGAGGGAACGATTGAGAAGCCGATTTTTTCAAGCCCGTCCTCAAGATATTCCTTGTTGTTCAAGACCATCTGGATATTGTATTTAAAGCTGCGCGTGTCTTTGAGTGCGGCGACCGCGCCTGCCTCGGCCACACGGTCGACATTGTAGGAATCCTTAATCTTCATGAAACCTCGGATGATGCCCTCGTCCGCAATGGCGAAGCCGATCCTGAGCCCGGCGAGTGAATAGGACTTGGACATGGACTGGGTCACGATCAGGTTCCGGAACTCTTTTACCAAAGAGGCGGCGGACCCGCCGTAAAAATCAATGTATGCCTCATCAACCACGAGTAGGCCCTTGAATTTATTAAGAAACGTCCTTATATCATCCGTCGGGCAGTATGTCCCCGTGGGGTTGTTGGGATTTACAATGATGATGAGGCTGTATTTTTTTTTCAGGAATCCAGCAAGGTTATACGAGAAATCCGTGTTTAATTGGATTGTATCGTAATGAATGCCGTTCATCTGGGCGAGCGTGCCGTAGAGCGAATAGGAAGGATGAGGGAAGGCTGCGATGCCGTCCTGTTCTATGAATCCTCGGAAAATCAGTGTGAATATCTCGTCCGAACCGTTTCCCACGAATATATTCGAGGGGGAGAATCCCTTTACTTCAGCGAAGGCCCTCCTGAGGCTCGCCGACGACGGGTCCGGATACCGCCGGAGGTTTTCATTCGCCGCGGCCTTGATCGCTTCCAGAACCGGGCGGGCAGGGGGGAACGGGTTTTCATTGGTGTTGAGCTTGATGTATCCCTCAAGGTCCGGTTCCTCCGGCTGTTCGCCGGGAACGTATTCGGCCGCGCTTTTCAAGCGCATGTTCCAGTATTTCATGTCGCCGTCCCTTGACATTATTTCCTCTTTGTTATTCCGGCCGCTTATTCCCCGTCCTGACGCTTGGGAGTGTGCGCCACGCCGATGATTTCATGTATATCCGAGATTTTTTCAGAAGCCATGTAGCTTTCAAGTTGATCTATGAGCCTTATGGAGATGCCCGGATCCACCATGTTCATGGTGCCCACGGATATTGCGGTCGCACCGGCCATGATGAATTCAAGCATGTCGTCGATGCCCGCGATTCCGCCCAGCCCGATCACCGGAACGCTCGCCGATTCGCAGATACGGTACACGATCCTGACCGCAATCGGCCTGATTGCGGGCCCGCTCAACCCCGCCGTCGTATTTCTGAAATGCGGCCGTTTTTTCCTTATGTCGATTTTCATGCCGACAAAGGTGTTAACCGCGGACAATGCATCAACTCCAATCTCCTCCGCGCGGCCGGCGAATTCCCCGATATCGGTGACGTTCGGGGAAAGCTTTACGATCAGGGCGCAGCGGGTTGCCTTGCGTACCTTTTCAAGCAGCTCGGTGAACAGATTCAAATCGGTCCCGAATATCATGCCGCCTTCCTTGACGTTGGGGCACGATACGTTAAGCTCCAGGGCCTTTATATCCTCCAGTGAAGAGAGGGCCCCGCACAGCTCCACGTTTTCTTCCACCGAATGGCCAGCCACGTTCGGAATGACCGTGGCCCCCTTGCGCCTCAGAAAGGGGAGCTTTTCGGTCACGTAGCGCTCAAGGCCTACGTTTTCAAGGCCTATTGAATTGAGCACGCCCGCGGGCGTCTCTATGATCCTGTTGCCGGGGTTGCCTGGCCGCGGCCTGAGCGTCAGGCCCTTGGTGAAGATCGCGCCGAGCCTTGACAGATCGATGAAACCCGACATCTCTTCGCCGTATCCGGCGGTCCCGGATGCGGCCGTAACCGGATTCTTCAACACGAGGTCTTTAATTCTGATGGATGTATTCACGGTCATCAATATCACCGGTACCGAAACCAGATACCGGCACATTTTCGGCGAGTCAAGAAATAAAAAAAGGGGCCGTCTCAAAAGGAAAAGCTGTTTAAAGTTCGATAGCAATAAGGCGACATATATCTCACTCGCTCCGCCGCAGACATACCTCCGTGTATGCTGCGGCTCCCGGCGACATCCCTGTCGCCTGCTCGTTGAGATATGATGTCGCCGTGATAACGTTATTCAATTATATTTTATGATCAATAATTGCTTTTGAGACGGCCTCTTTTTTCGAATGAGGCAGTGTTATTATAAAGATAAAAATTAATCTATTGATTTTTATTCCGTTGTGTGTATGTCTATCTCCACCTTGATAACATGGGAGGACAAAGATGCTGGACTTCACGCTTTCACCGGAACAGATCAAGATACAGCAGTTGGCTCGGGAATTCGCGCTCAAAGAGATTCTTCCAGTAGCGGCGTATTACGACGAATTAAATGTCCTTCCGCCAGATATTATGAAAAAGGCATTCGATGCCGGCCTGGTGAACGGCGGAGTACCAAAGAAGTACGGGGGAAAGGGCTACGGCATTATTGAGGCAGTGCTCGTTACCGAGGAGATCTCGGCCGCATGTGCAGGCTTTGCAACGTCGATATCCGACAACGGCCTCGGGATGGAGCCCATAGTATTGTCCGACAAGGAGCACATAAAAAAGAAATACCTTACAATTCTTGCGAAGGAGCCGAAATTCATATGCTTCGCAACTTCAGAGCCGACCATGGGTTCAGACGTGGCGGGAATGCGCTGCCGCGCCGAGAAAAAGGGAGACGACTATATCCTGAACGGGACCAAGTACTGGATCACGAACGGGGGAATTGCGGATTATATGACCGTGTTCGCCACTGTTGATCCCAAATCCAGGCACGAGGGGATATGCGCCTTTGTCGTGGAGCGTGACTGGGAGGGGGTATCGACCGGACAGCATATACAGAAGCTCGGGCAGAGGGCCTCCAATACGACCGCGCTCAATTTCAAAAACGTACGCGTCCCGAAGGAAAACGTTCTGGCCGAGCCGGGCGAGGGATTCGTTCTCGCCATGAAAACCTTTTCGCGAACGCGTCCTTCCATAGGGGCCTTCGCGGTGGGCGCGGCGCGTTCGGCCATGGAGTTCGCCATCGAATATATTAAAAAAAGGAGCGCCTTCGGGCTTAAGCTCCAGAATTTTCAGGCACTTCAATTCAAAATCGCGGAGATGTACCAGAAGGTCGAAACGTCCCATCTTCTTGTCTTAAAATCGGCATGGGAAGCTGACAACGGCATGGACTCTACGATCAGCGCCTCGATTGCGAAATTTTACGCGACCGAAGCGGGTTTCGAGGTGGCGAGCGAGGCGATGCAGATGGCGGGCGGGTACGGATACACCAGGATGTTTCCCTTTGAGAAGATTCTCAGGGATCTGCGCCTTCTCATGATATATGAAGGCACAAGCGAGGTCCAGAGGGTCATCGTGGCCGGTTACGCGCTCGAAAAATACAAGCCGGTGATGCCTTCGCTTGAGAATGTGGGGTTATTGAGGCCCGGGGGTAGTGATAAGATGTTTAATGATGAAATGAAGGGTAAAACCGCTTGGCGTTGCCGCATGTGCGGCTTCGTCCATTATGGCGACGAGCCGCCCGAGGAATGTCCCTCCTGCTATTTCCCATCTACGGCGTTCAAAAAGATATGGCCGACCTGAAATTAAGGAGCAATCCCCTGCGTTCCTTTTATCGCCTGTAGGAATTTCTGCGTTTTTTTTATTTGGCTATATCCAGGAAAACCTGTTGAAATAGTTCTCTAAATCGTCTCTCGAACAGGTTTCCACTAATGAACAATCGTCATTCATGCATATCTTGAAACGTTCTTCCATTTCATTTACCTCCCTGCCATTGTACGTATCATTTTATGTTAGTTGAATATACACTATTTACAAATCTTAGTCAAGTCTAACAATGAAAAAATCGAGACTGCGCGGCATTGCATTAATATGAGGACCGTAAAAGGCATGGTATTGAAAAAACATTGACTTTTGGCGCCTGAATGTATATCGAGGTCATGGGTTGAAGTCATCGTTTTCAAACGGGCTGCGGATTGAAACGTTTTTTATTTTTCATTTTCCTTCTCGGATTATCATCCTGCCAGGGTTCCATTGTCCATGTAAGCAAATTTCAGCTTGGAACCCTGATCAATCTCACCTTCATCGGCGACGAGGTGCGGGCTCCACAGACGGCAGAGGCTGTATTTGATGAGATCGAGAGGGTTGAGAACCTCATGAGCCCGTATCGCCGGTCAAGCGACGTATACCGGCTGGATCACATGAAGGTCCGGGGTCCGGTCCCGGTAAGCAAAGAGACCTACAATCTGGTGAAAAAATCCGTTGATCTGTCGGTCGAGACCGGAGGCTGTTTCGATATAACCTTTGCATCGATCGCCGGCCTGTGGGACTATAAGAGCAAAAACTTCGTCCCTCCGGATACGAGTATTGTGGAACGGATGCTTCCGCTCGTCAACTATCGGAATATAATCCTTTATCCGGAGAGGAGGGCGATCGCATTTACGCGTCCGGGCGTCAAGATCGGCCTCGGCGGCATCGCCAAGGGATACGCGGTGCACAGGGGGATTGAGATTTTCCGGAAGAGGGGAGTCCGCTCCGCCATTGTTGAGGCGGGGGGCGATCTCCAGGTGATGGGGACCAAGTTCGGGAAAAGGTGGAACATCGGTCTCAAGAATCCCAGGGAAAATTCCATCATGCTCTCCCTCGGGCTTGAGGACGGAGAGGCCGTGGCCACGAGCGGGGATTACGAGCGCTTCGCCACGTACCGGGGCGTCAGGTATTCCCATATCATCGATCCGCGCACCGGCCGTCCGACGGACAACTTCGCGTCCGTATCCGTCATATCAGAGAGCGCGACCCTGTCAGATGCATACGCGACCGCCATTTTTGTCATGGGCCTCGACCGCGCCAGGGAATTTCTGGCCCGCCACGCCGAGATCGGCGTGATCCTGGTGGACCGTAAGCAGAATGCATACATATCCTCCAGGCTCAGGGACAGGATCACATTCCTTGAACACGTCAAGGTTACCTGGCTGTAGGATGGATCAAATTTTAAGATTTAATAAAACCCGCTTTATGCGGGTTGTCCGAAGCGTCCAATGAAGAGCCACCCTTATTGGCCGGCCATGTCCTCATAAATGCTTGACCCCGTTTCAATATTATACTACAATAGGGCAGGCCATTACCAAATAAGACCGGAGGATTTTCATGAGCAACATTTTAAAAGACATCGCCATTCTCCTTTTTTCCGCCGGTGAGGAGATAGAGAAAAAGGTGGAGGAGTTCAGGGAGGAGCGCGAGGAGCGCTACGAGAGGTTCGAACAGAGGCTTCAGGAGAAAAAGGAGAAGCTCGGCTCGGTCCTTGAAGACGAGGTGGAGAGGGCCAAGGACAAGCTCGCCGATTTCACTTCCAAGCTCGGGTTCGCGACCAGGAAGGAGATGGATGAGCTGGGCAAGAAGATCGACGAGCTCGTCAAAAAGATCGACAAGCTGGGCAAATGATTGACGGGCTCTGGTTCTGAACAAAGGAGAAACGTCAGACGGCGGTTTTTCAGGGTCGCGAAGATTTTTTTTACGATGTTTATCGATTTCAGCCGGGAGTATCGTCTCGTCCGAAAGAGAGGTTACCGGTACGCCGTCGAAAAGATGAGGCCCGTTCACCAGCGGCACGCACGCGGGCTGTATGAGGCAGCGGTGGGCATGGGAGGCGTGCTCATCAAGCTGTGCCAGTATTTCAGCGCGAGGCGTGACGTCTTTCCCGATGAGTATATTAAAGCCCTTTCCCCCCTTCAAGACAGCGTGCCCCCCGTGCCATGGGGCGAGATCGAGGCGGTCATCGCGGCCGAATACGGCGATTATACGGGGATTTTTTCGAGCATCGAGCAGAAGCCCCTCGCCTCGGCTTCACTGGGCCAGGTGCATCGTGCGCGGCTCCGCGACGGAAGGGAGGCCGTTTTAAAAATATTGAAGCCCGGCATTGAAACAATCATCGATACGGACTTCGCCATACTTTATTTCACCTTCAGGCTTTTTTCGCACTTCAAGGGATTTCGCGAGCATGCCGATTTTTTCGCCATTCTGTCCGAGTTTGTCCGGGTGACCGGCGACGAGCTGAATTTCAGGAGGGAGGCCTATCTAGCCCGGGAGTTCAGGCGTTATTTTGCACGTCTGGACTATGTGACCGTGCCGGTCGTATACGATGAGCACTGCACCGGCCGGATCATCGTCATGGAGTATCATGAGGGAACCCGTATAAACGATATGGATTCATGGGCCAGGAGGAACAATGATCCCATCATCATATCGAGAAGAATAATCGAGATGTACGTGGAGCAGTTTTTGTCGATGCCCTTCATCCATTTTGATCCTCACCCCGGTAATATTCTCATAACCGACGACAACCGCATCGTGCTCGTGGACTACGGCATGGCGGGCGAGATATCCGAGCGGATGCGCCGCGGTTTCGCCGATTCCATCGAGGCCCTGATCAACAGGGACGCGCGTAAGCTGGTAGACGTCCTCGATGATCTTGGATTCATCAGAAAGAACGTGCACCGGTACTCCTTTCTTCCCATCGCGGATTTTTTCATCGACGAGATCCTGGACACATTCAAGCTCGAGCGCGAATCTTTTTACAACATCGATTTATCGCCGATCAGGGACGAGATCGTGGAGATCATTTACACCCAGCCGTTTACCATACCGATCGACTGGGCCTATATCGGCAAGACCCTGAGCACGGTCGCGGGGCTCATTTCCCAGCTGAACCCCGATTTCAACCTCTACGGAGAGCTGAAGAGGCACGCCCGGCGCATCCTGTCAGCCGGTATGGCGGACAGGGCGGTCCGTCTCTACGACTCGATCAAGGCGAACGTTTCGACGGCCGCCGCCATGCCGATGCGGATATCCGGGTTCATGGACGACCTCGAGCGGGGATATTTCAAGATAAAAGTCGATTACGGCGAGATGATCGACAAGATCGACGAGGTCAAGGGGTTCGTCATACGCGTGATCGCCTTCATGCTGTCCCTTGTCTCAATCGTGAGCTCATTTGTTTTTTTTAATGATGGAAGAACGTATGAAGCGCTTATGTTCCTGGTCCTGGCGGCGGCGGCGTTCCTGTTTTTCCTGGCTTATAAAAAAAGGCTGCGAAGGGACAGGATAAGGGATTTTTTTAAATGAAAAAGCGCCTGTTTGTCATAGACGGCCACGCCCTCTGCTACCGGGCGTATTACGCGTTCATTCGCAACCCGCTCGTCAATTCCAGCGGACAGAACACATCCGCCATATACGGATTCGCCCGCATGCTCCTCAAGCTCGCTTCAGAGCAGAAGCCGGACTTTCTCGCTGTGGCCTTTGATCCGCCGAAAAAATCCTTCCGCTTTTTGCTCTATCCCGAGTATAAGGCCAACCGGCAGAAGATGCCCGAGGACCTGAGAAGCCAGATCGACGAGATAAAGAAGATGATCGAGGTGCTCGGCATACCACGGATCGAGGAGGCCGATTATGAGGCGGACGACGTGCTCGGCTCCATGGCAAGGCGGTTTGCTTCCGGCGACATCGAGGTGGTGCTCGTCACCGGCGACAAGGACGCGTATCAGCTCGCGGGAGGGAGCGTCAGGATATACGCGAACAGGAAGGGGATTTCCGAGTACGACATCTACGGACCAAAAGAGATCGAGGAGCGGACCGGCGTCAGGCCTGAGCAGGTGGTCGATTACATGGCGCTGGCCGGGGATACCTCGGACAATATCCCCGGGGTCAAGGGGATAGGCGAGAAGACCGCACAAAAGCTGATCGCCGCGTACGGGAGCCTCGACAACCTGTACGCGCACATCGATGAGATCAAGGGAAGGACGGGGGAGCTGCTTGCAGACGGAAAGGAAAACGCTTACCTTAGCCGCGACCTCGCGACCCTGCGCACCGATCTGCCGATTGAACCGGATTTGTCAGGGCTTGAATTCAACGGCATCGACCCCGGCGATGCGATCCCCTATTTCCGGAAGCTTGAGATGGGCTCGATCATCAGAGACTTTTTTTCTTCTGAAGGCTTGGCCGTCGTCCGGAAGACGGAAGAGCCACATGGAGTCGTAAAAGATTCTTACCGGATCATTCGCACCGAAGAGGAGCTTGAGGAGCTCATGCGCCTGATCAGGAGGGAGGGGGAGGTTTCCCTGGACACGGAAACCACGTCGCGCTCTCCCGTGGAGGCTGAGCTCGTGGGCATCTCCTTCTCGATCAGGGAGACGGAGGGATGGTACCTGCCGGTCAGGAACAAGGACATGTTCGGCGGACAGTACTGCGATCCGGACCGATCGATAAAGCTCCTGAAGCCGCTACTCGAGGACGGGTCTATTAAAAAGATAGGCCAGAACATCAAGTACGACCAGATCGTGCTCTTGAATCACGGGATCGTCCTTAAGGGCGTTGCCTTTGACACCATGGTGGCTTCATACCTGCTCTCGCCGCACGAAAGGCGCCATAATCTCGACGACCTTGCGAAAAAATACCTGGATTACAACACGATCACGTACAAGGATATCGCGGGCTCCGGGAAGGGGGCGGTACCGATCGAGGAGGTGCCCCTGGAGCGGATCGCGGTGTACGCAATCGAGGACGCCGACGTCACCTACCGGCTTTACCGCATCTTCGGTAAAAGGCTTGAGGAGGAGGGTCTCTCATCCCTTTTCCGCGACATAGAGATGCCCCTGATCGGGGTGCTTGCGGACATGGAGCGCGCGGGCGTGAAGATCGACGTCGCCTATTTCAAAAAGCTCGAGAAAAAGAACCGGGACATGCTCAAGCAGACGGAGGAGAAGGTGTACGACGCCGCGGGCAGGAGATTCAATATAAATTCGACCCGCGAGCTCTCCCAGGTCCTTTTTGAGGAGCTGCGCCTGAAGCCGCAGCGCAAGACCAAGACCGGGCTTTCAACCGATATCAGGGTGCTTGAGAATCTCAAGGGGAGCCATCAGATCATCGACCACCTTGTCCTGTACCGGACCCTGTCGAAGCTCAAGAATACCTACATCGATTCCCTGCCGAGGCTGGTCTCGAAAAAGACCGGCAGGATTCACACCTCCTACAACCAGACCGTTGCGGCCACGGGCAGGCTTTCCTCGTCAGACCCCAATCTGCAGAACATTCCGGTGAGGGAGGAGCTCGGCAAGAGCATCAGGAGGGGCTTCGTGCCCGAAGAGGGGAGCCTCCTCATGTCCGCCGATTATTCCCAGATCGAGCTCCGCGTTACCGCGCATCTGTCGAACGACGCGAACATGATACGCGCATTCAACGAGGGAATCGACATACACAGTATGACCGCCTCCCTGGTGTTCGGGGTGCCCCTGGACGGCATCACGCCCGATATGCGGCGTCAGGCCAAGGTCGTCAACTTCGCCACCATCTACGGCGTCTCGCCCTTCGGTCTTTCACGACAGGCCGAGATCGGGGTGAGGGAGGCCGCCGAATTCATACGGATCTATTTCGAGATGTATCCCGGCATCAAGGAATACGTCGACCGGACGATCGCGTTCGCGAGGGAGCACGGGTACGTGAAGACCATGCTCGGACGAAAGAGGGAGATACCCGATATCAATTCCGAGACCTCATTCAGGCGCGAGGGCGCGGAGCGGATCGCCATCAACACCCCCATTCAGGGGACGTCCGCGGACATGATCAAGGTCGCCATGATCGATATCAGCGATGAATTTAAAAGAAAGAGGCTGAAGACGAAGATGATCATGCAGGTCCACGATGAGCTGGTGTTCGAGGTCCCGGAAGAGGAAATGGAGAGGATCGAAACAATCGTGCATGAAAAGATGGAGCACGCCCTTGAACTGAAAGTCCCGCTGAAGGTCGACATCGTGGTGGGAAGGAACTGGGAGGAGGCACACTAATCGGGAATCGCAGGCCTCCTGCGCATTTTTCATCGACCGGTTTTTTCCGCCGCCGGCCCTACTTTTTCAATAAAAAATTTTGCGAGCGATTCTCTGAAAGCCATGATATTTTGAACGATATCAGAGATGCGGCTTTCAGGCGTATCCGTGATGACCTTGAACAGGTACGCCCTGCATTTGTAGGCGCGGCAGGTCTGCACTACGGCCGCTCCCTCCATGTCCGCACAATCCGCATACTTCCCCGCGGTTTCGCGTTCATCGGTTGAGATCGCCGGCCTGTCCTGGGTTGCCATGACCGCGGTGGGGAAGCCCTTTAAAATATCGGGTTTGTGCACGACCGGCCGGGGCGAAAAGAGGCGCGGCCGGTCCAGCTCGACTATTTTGCTGATATGAATTATATCGCCGATGCCGAACTTTGCGCTCACCGAACCGGCCGCGCCGAGGTTGAAGACTTTATCAGGGCTATACCCGGTGATGAGATGCGCGGCCGCTGCTGCGGCGTTTGATTTTCCGATTCCGGAGACTATGAGTACGATCTCCTTGTTCCTTGACACGGCGAAGGGCTTGTTTCCCACGACGGAAAGATTCAGCCTCTTAATGAAGGGACCGGCCTCAATTTTGGTCGCCATGATAATGCCAAGTGTGGAGCTTGCGTGCATAACATGCAGATTCGGCTAAAGTGTCAATGTGTCAATTACTTACCGGAGTTAGACGATTTTTTTAATTAAAGTAGTACCCCTCCCTTGATGGGAGGGAGTGATTTAATCAACTTTCGCCTTACTCAAGTTATTTATAAGAAAGCATTGCGACGCGTCCCTTCAGGTGTTTTCCCTGATAGGCTACGTGCAGCATGAATTGTTCGATGGTATTTTTTTCTTGCCTAATTTCGACGTGACAATACAGTGGCAAGCCGAACAGACAGTTAATCGATTCCGGACAGGAAATACGTCATGCACTACACGGGCAGGCCTGAAATTAAGAGAACGTTTGTCATGATCACCATCATGCTCATGCTACTCTCCTCTCTATGCGCCAAATCCTCAGAAGACCGGGATACCAATCGGGATTTTTCGCCCGCCGGCGCCGGTAACCGTGTCGTCTGGCATGATTTCAACACCGGGATAAGGCTGGCCAGGGCGAAGCACATGCCGGTCGTGATGGATTTTTATGCGGACTGGTGCGGGTGGTGTAAAAAAATGGATGTCGACGTATTCTCCAGCAGGGACGTATCGAAAAAGCTGAAAAATAATTATATCAGTATACGCGTGTACATGGACAAGGACCCGAACGAGATCATTCACTACAAGGATCATACCCTTACGAAGCAGGAGTTTACCGCCATGCTGGGCATTCAGGGGCTGCCTACGGTCGTGTTTATGGACCGTGACGCCAACCTGATCACCAAGATCCCCGGGTATGTCAAGAGGAATGTGTTCCTGTCTCTTCTCGAATATATCAATGCTGAGTGCTATCAGAAAAAGATCTCTTTCGAAGACTATTTTAAAGGAAAGGTGCTCTGCGGCAAGAATAAATGACGCGCCTCAACCGCCTGTTTCAGTAAACGAGGGTCTGCAGGGGCCTACTGGCAGTAGGGCAGCTGGCGTGAAATGATCCTCTCCAGCTTGTAAATTTTATTATTATATTCAATAAGCTTCGAGTCTTTCCCTATATTGGCCTTCATTTTCTGGATGAGCTCTTTTAAGACCACGAGATCGGCCCTCCGGTTGATGACCCCTTTCTCCAGTATGTCGCACAGAAGATCGAAATTATATTTTCTCAGATTAATTCTGAAGAAGAATTCGACTCCGTATATCTGCAGCACCTTGTCCAGGGATTGCTTCGCCTTGTCGGAGGAATATTTATTGTAAAGGGGCGAATCGACGGCCCGGTGCTCGGTATCGGGCCGCGTATCGCTCGCGGCGTCTTCCGCTGTTTCGCTTCCGGATTCAAGCCCTATTTTTTCCGTGAGGGCGGAGAGCTCTTCAAGCTTTTTTGATTTCCAGGAATCCGTATACTCGTTGAAATTTCGCTCGATCAGGTTTTCATATTCATTGAGCATGATCGCTTTGTTGGCGATCTGCCCGAGCAGCGTGTTCTTGTAAAAGTTCGGCCTGGAATAGATGTCCTTGACGATTTGATGCACCAGGAGTCTCCTGTTATTCTGCTTCTCGAATTCATCCATGAGGATCTTCTGGAATACGTTTTTCAGCTTTCTTATGGTATGAAGGTCTGCCTCGACATAGCCGTCGACTCTGCTGATATCGTTGTCCTTGTCCTCCTTGATGATTTCGAAGCTGCAAATCTTATGCGCGTCTTTGAGATATTTTATGATTTGAACGAAATCATATTTATTAATACCGATGAGAAGCTCGGTTTCTTTTTCAAAGACGTCGGAATGGGGGATTGACTCGTGGTTTCCCTTTGAATTATATTCGACGATTTTATTAAAGATTTCGTCTAAAGGCTTGATAGGCATGACGGCTGCATTCTCCGAAGAGGAGTTTTTCGCAGTTGTGTAAAATATTTCAAGGAATTTTTCCGTATTTTTTAAAAAAACCGGCTGGCCGTCTCTAAATTGCATTTTATCACAGCGCGCCCGAAAACCCCGTCCCGAGCTCCGGGGATGAGGCGCGCAAAACATTATGTGAAAAAATACCCCGCAGCTTTGCTGCGTGGGTATTTTATAAAATTTCCCGGAAGAATTTTTGAACAAATAGTAAACATATGATAACAGAAAATAAATTGACAAAAAAACGTATGGACAGATAAGTTATACACTTTATTTCATTTAATCTAGCGGGATAAAATCCTCTACCGCTTTATATTTGGCGATTATTTGCTTTAAAGGTTTTTTTGCAATCATGAAGGGCGCTGAAATAATCATAGAATCGCTAAAGAAAGAAAATGTCGAGTGCATGTTCGGGTATCCGGGCGGGGTGGTGATTCCGATATTCCACTATCTGTTCAATGCTCCGTTCAAGTTCATACTCTCAAGGCATGAACAGGGGGCGGTGCACGCGGCCGACGGGTACGCCAGGGCCTCGGGCAGGATCGGAGTGGCGATCGCCACATCAGGACCGGGAGCGACCAACTGCGTCACCGGGATCGCGACCGCGCACCTAGATTCCGTTCCGCTCGTCGTGTTCACCGGGCAGGTCAAGCGGAGCCAGATCGGCAACGACGCGTTTCAGGAGGTCGATATCACCGGGATCACCCGGCCCATTACCAAGCACAATTATCTGGTCCAGGACGTCAAGGACCTCGCCCGGGTCATCAAGGAAGCTTTCTACATCGCGTCGACCGGCAGGCCCGGACCGGTGCTCATCGACGTGCCCATAGACATATCCAATGCCGAGCATAAGTTCAGTTATCCGGAGACCACATACCTGCGCGGTTACAAACCGGTGTATGAGGGGCATTCCGGACAGATCAAGAAGGCGTGCGAGCTCATCGCAGGCGCGAAGCGGCCGGTCATTTATGCAGGCGGCGGAGTGGTTATATCCAACGCCTCAAAAGAGCTCATGGAGTTCGCGCACAAAACCAATATCCCGGTTACCACGACGCTTCTCGGGCTCGGCGTCTTTCCTGAAACCGATCCCCTCTCTCTGGAGATGCTCGGCATGCACGGCACCTACTACGCGAACCACGCGGTCAACGAGTCCGACCTGCTGATCGCGGTGGGAGCGCGGTTCGACGACAGGGTGACCGGAGACATAGCGGAATTCATTCCCCACGCCAAGGTCATTCATATAGACATCGACCCCGCGTCGGTGAGCAAGACCGTGCAGGTTGACATTCCGATCGTCGGAGACTGCAAGCGCGTCCTCGCCGAGATGAACAAAATCGTGAAGCCGCCCAAGATAGAGGCCTGGCAGGAGGAAGTCGCAAAATTAAAGAGGGAGCATCCTCTTACCTACGATAAGGCCGATAAGGGGATGATCAAGCCCCAGTACGTGGTGGAAGAGCTGTACCGCCAGACCAATGGCGACGCCATAATCTGCACCGAGGTGGGGCAGAACCAGATGTGGGCCGCCCAGTTTTATAAATACACCCGGCCCCGCACCTTTATATCCTCGGGCGGTCTGGGGACCATGGGATACGGCTTCCCCGCATCGATCGGCGCGCAGCTCGCGTGCCCTGACAAGAGGGTGATCGATATTGCCGGAGACGGCTCCATCCAGATGAACATCCAGGAGCTGATCGTGGCGGTGCAGCACCGTCTCCCGATCATCGTGGCGATCCTCAACAACTGCTTTCTTGGCATGGTGCGCCAGTGGCAGCAGCTTTTCTATGAGAAGCGCTATTCGTACACATGCATGAATTTCGCTCCCGATTTCGTGAAGCTCGCCGAGTCCTACGGCGCGGTCGGGATCAGGATCGAGAAGTACGAGGAGGTCATACCGGCAATCCGCAGGGCTCTCGAAATCACGGACAAGCCGATCATCCTCGATTTCCTCGTTTCGAGGGAGGAGAACGTGTATCCAATGATCCCCGGAGGGAAGTCGTTCAAGGAGATCATCATGAGGGATCTGGCGTAGCGATGGCTTCACCCGGGGACAAGCACATCAAGCAATACGTGATTTCGGTGAAGGTGGAGAACCGGTTCGGGGTGCTCGCTCGCGTGGCCGGCCTTTTTTCCGCACGGGGCTACAATATCGATTCCCTCACCGTGAGCGCGACCGAGCTCGAGGACGTGTCGATCATGACGATCGTGGTCAGGGGGGACGACCGGGTCATCGAGCAGGTGAAGAAGCAGCTCAACAAGCTCATCGACGTCATCAAGGTGAGCGACCATACAGGCCTGCCCACGGTCGAGAGGGAATTTGTCCTTCTGAAGATCAACGCACTGCCGGGCAAGCGGTCCGAGATATATCAGCTGGGCGAGATATTCAAGGCCGATATAGCCGATATCTCCCCCAAAACGATCACGCTCGGCGTCAAGGGAGAGCCTGAAAACATCGACAATTTCATCGAGCTCATGCGCCCCTACGGGATTAAGGAATTGATGCGCACCGGCAGGGTGTCGTTGTTAAAAGAATAAATATTAGGAGGAAGATCATGGCTAAAATGTACTACGATACCGACGCCGACCTCGGCGTTTTAAAGGACAAGACCATCGCCATAATCGGATACGGGAGCCAGGGTCACGCGCAGGCTCAGAATCTGAGGGATAGCGGATTGAACGTAATCGTCGCCGAGCTTCCCGGCACGGACAATTACAAGCTTGCAGAGTCGCACGGCTTCAAGCCCGTCGACACGCGTGAGGCGAGCCAGAAGGCAGACGTAATCCAGATACTCGCGCAGGACCACGTGCAGTCGAAACTGTACAAACAGGACGTCGAGCCGTCCATGAAACAGGGCAAGACCCTCGTTTTTTCACACGGGTTTAACATCCATTTCGGCCAGATCGTTCCTCCGAAGGAAATAGACGTGATCATGATCGCGCCGAAGGGCCCCGGCCATCTGGTGAGGAGCGAATACCAGAAGGGGGCGGGGGTTCCCTGCCTCATCGCCATCCACAATGACGCCTCGGGTAAAGCCAAACAGACCGCGCTTGCCTATGCCAGGGGTCTGGGCGCCACAAGGGCGGGCGTGATCGAGACCACGTTCAAGGAAGAGACGGAGACTGATCTTTTCGGCGAACAGACGGTTCTGTGCGGTGGGGTGTCCGAGCTCGTCAAGGCCGGGTTCGACACCCTGGTGGGGGCCGGATACCAGCCCGAGATCGCCTACTTCGAGTGCCTGCACGAGCTCAAGCTGATCGTCGACCTTTTCTACCAGGGAGGCATCAATTATATGCGCTATTCGGTTTCGGATACGGCAGAATACGGCGATTACATGTGCGGGAAGCGGATCATCACCCCGAAAACGCGTGAGGAAATGAAAAAGATCCTCAAGGAGGTGCAGGACGGCTCATTCGCGAAAAAATGGATCCTGGAGAACGAACGGGGCAGGCCGGAGTTCAACCGGATTAAGGAGGAGCAGCACAATCATCCGATCGAAAAGGTCGGGGCCGAATTGAGGAAGATGATGAAGTGGATCGATGCCAAATAAGCGATTATCTGACCATCACCCATTTTCCATGTATCAGAGAAACATAAACCGGAAATGTTATGGACCCGGAGTCCTTGATGTACTTCGTTTTGACCGGGTCCCCGCCTGAGGCATCAGTAACCCAGATCACTTTGCCGTAGGCCACCGGTCTGAATACGAGCGCGCCCAGATCCAGGGGCTGCATCGCAAAGCCCTTCATGGAAATCAGCTCCTTCAGCTCCTGCCTGAAATGAGACGCGGCCTCATCGGCCGACAGGTACCTGAGCCTGGAGAGGTCTTTGATCCTGAACAGGAGAAGGCCGTGGAGCGCGTTCATGTCACTCTTTTTCAAAGCCGTATAATAGTCGCCGACCAGCTTTGTAATGAGCTTCTTGGAATCAGAGTCGAGCGTGACCGGCTTTGCCAGCGACCAGAGCTTTGAGGGAGGCACATACTCGGGTGTAAACGGGATTTCCTTGCTGAATGGAAGCGTTATAGTTCTCTCCGAGGCCTTTCCGGATGTACCGGTTTCCGGCACGCGGAATTCAAGGATTTTTTTCCCCTGGTCCGTCCATTCCCCCTTTTGGGCGATGGAGAGGGTCAATTGGACCCTGGGGAACGGCGAGCTTCCTCCCTTTTCATCCATGAAGCGGGCAACCTTCACCAGGATGTTGTTTTGGCCGGGGTATATCCACTGGCCCACGTCGGTAAAGCCGGAGGACGAATAGTCGAATTCCTTTTTCGATTTGGCCACCGGCACCCCGTTAATTTCGATTTCGGCCATCGTATGGCTGAATGAATAATTGATAATATAGAAATATTCATGCTTCGGCTTTTTTTTCTTTTCCCGGGCCAGGCCCGTTGATCCGTCGTATCCGGAGAAGATAAAGAGTGGGATTATGAGGACGGGGAGTATATGTTTCATGACAAGGCCTCGCTTACATGTTAGATATGGGTGATTGCCACTATGCGGCGCTATAAGAAAAAATCAACTGAAATATCGGGCTCATGCGTATGGAAGGGGGCAGAGAATAAATCCTTGACACTCAAAAACACACATAATTAGTATCTGTACTGGCATATTGTGCGGTATTATTTTGTAAAGCATGGAGCATGGACGGGCGTTCATTTCAGATTTTTATTGCATGATGCGGCTATGGCTGAGAAGAAAATTACATTTACCAGGGAGCACATAGAAGAGATAATATTGAAGCACCCCACACCCTTTCATATATATGATGAAAAAGGGATGCGGGACAACGCAAGGCGTCTAAATGCCGCATTTTCGTGGGCGCCCGGTTTCAAGGAATACTTTGCGGTTAAGGCCTGTCCAAACCCCTATATCATGGAGCTTTTCAAGGAGGAGGGATTTGGCTCGGATTGCAGTTCCATGGCCGAGCTCGTGCTTGCGGAGCGTGTGGGAATCACGGGCGAGGAGATTTTTTTCAGCTCCAACGACACTCCCGCTTCCGAATACGTCAAGGCGCGGGAGCTCGGGGCAATCATAAACCTCGATGACATCACCCATATTCCCTTTCTGGAGAAGCACGCAGGTATCCCCGAGGTGATATCCCTCCGATATAATCCCGGTCCTCAGCGGACCGGAAATACGATCATCGGCAAGCCGGAAGAAGCGAAGTACGGCTTCACCAGGGATCAGCTCCTTGAGGGCTACAGGGTCCTCAGGGACAAGGGCGTGCGCCGTTTCGGACTCCACACCATGATCGCGTCCAACGAGCTGAATCCCGATTATTTCGCGGACACGGCGGAGATGCTCTTCAATCTCGTGATCGAAATAAAGGGTTCGTTGGGGCTTGAGTTTGAGTTTGTAAACCTCGGCGGAGGGTTCGGCGTTCCGTACCGGCCAGAGGAATCTCCCATTGACATCGAATACGTATCGAAAAAAATATGCGGCCTTTATGAGCGACTCATACGGGCCAAGGGCCTCCATCCCCCAAACATATTCATGGAGAGCGGCAGGATGATGACCGGGCCGTACGGCTATCTGGTTTCGCGCGTGCTTCACATCAAAAAAACCTATCGTAATTTTGTCGGCCTTGATGCGAGCGCCGCCAATCTGATGCGTCCGGGTATATACGGCGCGTACCATCATATAACCGTTCTCGGCAAGGAGCACATGCCGCCTGAGCATACCTACGATGTCACCGGTTCATTGTGCGAAAACAGCGATAAATTCGCGGTCGACAGGCTCCTCCCCGAGGTCGAGGTGGGCGACCTCGTGGTCATCCATGACACCGGCGCGCACGGACATTCGATGGGATTCAATTACAACGGGAAGCTCCGCTCTGCCGAGCTTCTGCTCACCCCCGACGGCTCGGTGAAATTGATACGCAGAGCTGAGACCCTGGAAGACTATTTCGCCACTCTGGATTTTTCGCGTCTGCATGCGCGCCGATGAGGATTATGCAGTGTACTCTTTAAACAGGAAAATAATCGGGAAAAGAATATTGAAGGCGGACATGAACCAGCTGAAAAAGCTGTTCATCATGCCGGATTCACCCGATAAGTTTCTCGAATTCGGGACCGAGCTCCTCGACCTGATCCATAATTTCTTCAAGGAAAAAGGGGGGATCCACAGTGAAATATCCCTTCCCGAGCTTGAGAAGATTTTTTCCGATATCAACATGCCCAAGAATCCTCAATTTATAAAGGACGTGCTCGCCGAGATAAAAAGCAAGGTAATAGCCCATTCGGTGAAAGTGGGCAGCCCCTATTACATCGGCCACATGACGAGCGCGATACCCTATTTCATGATACTCATCGAGATGATCATCGCGGCGCTTAACCAGAATCAGGTCAAGATAGAGTCGGCCAAGGCCTCCTCCTTTGTCGAGCGCGAACTCATCGGATGGATACACCGCCTCATATTCAACAGGGGAGCCGGCTTTTATAAGAAAAACGTGCAGAACTGGGAGATCGCGCTCGGGAATGTGACCACGGACGGTACGATGGCCAACCTGACCGCGATGCTTGCGGCACGAAACAAGGCATTCAAGCCCGACGGCAGGTTTTCCGGCGTGAGGGTGGCGGGTCTGCATGAGGCCTTTTTGCATTACGGGTACCGCAAGGCGGTCATGCTGGTTTCAAAGCGCGGCCACTATTCCATCGACAAGGTCGCGCGCATCATCGGTATCGGCAACGAGGGAGTCATCAAGATTCCGGTCGACGGCCATAACAAGGTGGACGTGAGCGAGCTGGAGAGGGCATGCCGGCAGATCAGGGAGCACAATGAAAAGGGGAAAGACCGGATAAAAATACTCTCGCTCATCGGCATCGCGGGCACCACGGAAACGGGGAATATCGACAACCTCAAGGAGATTCACCGGATCGCGCAGGAATACGGAGCGCATTTCCACGTCGACGCCGCGTGGGGGGGGTCGGTGCTCATCATCGACGAGCTCCGCTATCTTTTTAACGGCATACAGAACGCGGATTCGGTCACCGTGGACGCGCACAAGCTCCTGTATTCGCCCGTGTCCATGGGTATGGTCCTTTTCAAGAATGAGGCCGATCTGAACTATCTGAAGCATTATTCAAATTACATTATCAGGCAGGATTCGGTGGACCTCGGGCGGTTTACGATCGAGGGCTCCCGGCCCTTTGCCGCGCTCAAGCCCTGGGCCACGTTTAAGATTCTCGGGACCGACGGGTTTCGGATACTCTTCGAGCATGCCCTTGAGCTCACGTCGGTTTTGAGGGGCCTGGTGGAGATGCATTGCAACTTCGAGGCGATGAACCAGCCCGAGCTTTTCATCTTCAACTACCGTTTTGTTCCGAAAAGCGTGCAGGACACGATCACAGTTTTGATGCGCAGGATTGAAGGGATCGATCCGGATGGATTGGAGCACCAGGTGCGGAACAAGCATTGCGACCGGCTTCGCCAGATCAACCACGTGCTCAACGAGCTTAATATAGAGCTCCACAAGGAGCTGCGCGATGACGACAACACGTTCGTGTCGAGGACCATGTTCGACGCCCCGAACTATTTCTACCAGGATATTGTCGTGCTGAGGGCAATTACCATCAATCCTCTGACCACACCGGATATTCTGAAGGAGATACTCGAGCTTCAGAATATCCTGGGGAAAAAAATATATAAAGCTCAATTTGAGATGCATCTTGAAAAATTATTATAGTCTCATTTTGATCGCGGCATGCCTGGCCGTGTCGGCGGTTCCCGCCGCGGCGATATCAGAGGAGGTCACCCTCTCCTGCTATAAGATCGATCCCGGAAGGGTCATCCTCTATATTGCCGATGCGGTGAAGATCATACCCGTCGCGGGCACGATCGAACAAACCTGGCTCGGTGAAAAGGACCTTTACTATGTGGCGATAAGGGAGGAGGAAGGCTCGCCTGTCGCATACTTCGGCTGCATCGATCCCGGATCCCTGGAGCTTCCGCCCGAGCGGAAGCTCCCACTCGAGATGAAGGGCGTCCGCATTATGAGGCTGTTCGTCAAAGGTGATGATGCATATTTCCTCTGCCTTCCAAAAAATGCATCGGAGGGAGAAAGCGGCACGCTGTACCGGGTATCGATGCAGAGCCCTGATGTATCCCGAACACAGGGGGTGCGTGACATGTATGTTTCCGGTGGCGACATGGTGACGATCACGGAAACAGGATCAGCCCCCTCAGTTGCGTTCAACGGCGTGTCGATTCCCCTTACCATACGGGGGGACCTTCGAATTCAGAGTTTTGTCGACGGCAGGCTTGTTTTCGTGACCAACGGCGGAGAAACGGAGATTATCGATATTCGCGCCGGTAAAGACCTGTATCAGTATTCAAGCAGGTATGAATACAGGGAGCCTTCGGATTATGATTTCATGGTCCAGGTGAAGGACGAACGGCCAGAGGATTCGGCCGCCAGTGATATGGTGCTGTATAAGGTGTTCATCAATGGAATCGAATCGGGAAGGACCGATACCGGGCCTGCCGGCGTGGTCAAGGAATTCAAGAATATGCTCGAGCCAGGCCATGAATATCTGGTGCGGCTTGAGCGCTGGGATTTGAACGTGGCGAAGGGCAGGTACGAAAGGGTGAATAATATATTACAGCCCAAAATCTGCCGTGTTTATATACCGCTAAATCGGGTCATTCGTCTCATGGTAA
>CAZHAD010000009.1:0-12663 GCA_964529965.1 uncultured Leptospirales bacterium
AAAATAAATCAAAGGAGTATTGAGATGTGGAACTACGTAAACACCACGATCGAGGGCAATGTCACCCGCGAACCGACCCTTAAAAAAACCAAGACAGGGAAAAACGTGTGCGAGTTTTCCCTGGCATTTCATTACCCATCCGGCAACGATCCTGATAAAGGGGTCTCATTCATCGATGTGGAGACATGGGAGCGGCTTGCTGAAATCTGCTCGGACAACATCAGCAAGGGAAAAAGGGTCCTCGTCGTCGGCACGCTCCGCCAGGACAGATGGGAAGACGATGAAGGCAAAAAGCATTCGAAGCACAAGCTCGTCGGCCAGGAGGTTCGCTTGGTTGACGCGATGGTAAAACAGGCGTCTGAGCCTGTACAGAAGGCCGTTTGACGCGGCCGGGATGCCCGGAAGCATGCGGGCATCCCGCAGCTTTTTTTCAATTGGATGGCTTCATCCCACGCCCGGTTATCGCGCTGCCGATGCCTGAAACAAGATCATTGACGAAACGCTCCAGGTCATCGATCCTCGAACCCGATATTCTGAACGCGATCGCGCCCTCGTGACCGCCGCCGTCAGCGATCGAGAAAAGCTCCAGAACCTTTCGCACGTCGAAGGATTTGTACCTCTGGCTTCTCCTCAGACGAAACTGAATGAGATTCGAGCTTGCGGTGTCATCATAAGCGATTAAGCCGAGGCGCGAGCTTTCCTCGGCGAGGCTGTCGGCGATCGCCCGGGAAACCGATACGATCGTGTCCTTGTCGAATCTCCGGGCAAGGTGTTCCATGTCATGACGGTCAAGAACCACGTATCCGATCGATTCGGAAAACCTCTTCTTCGCGTTGATATACTGGAAGCACTCCTCCTCGACCGTGGATAGCCGCTGTATCTCGCGGAATATCTCCTCCTTGTTCATGAGATTGGATTCTTTCGTGGTTTCCTTCATCAGCAAGCTGTTGTAGAGCCCGGTGAACATCTCATAATACCGCCTCGCTCGCCTGGATTTGATATATTGGCCCATGTTGGTGTCACTGATGATCCCGGTGAGAACCGCAAGCACCACGTTCCGCGACAGCACCTCATGTATGTTGTACTTTTTGAGCAGGTCGCCCCTCTTCCTGAGCTTCAGGGCGATCAGGCCCACAAGCTCGCTCGAGGAGTTTGCCTCCGCAACCAGGCAGTGTCCCTCGTCCCCGATATAGCTGCTGTCAGTCTCTAGATGGTGGTCGATCTCGATTTTCAGTATGCCCGGTTTCTCTCTCAGGGCGTCAATCTGCGGGTCGGAGGAAACCATGGACGGCTTGGGAGTGTCGCAGAAGACGATCGCGTCTATCGATTCTTCCCGGGCGCTCACGGGCCCGCAGCAATAGATGCCGTTATGGGCGCAGATATTGAGCAGGTATTGAAAATGATCGTGCAGCTGGTCGCCGATGTAGAGGTCCGCTTTTTTTGAAAACTTGCTCACGATGAGCGCGAATGCCACCATCGAGGCGATGCAGTCCTCGTCCGGATTCCTGTGGCCCATGATGAGAAAATGGCTCCGTTCCTGAAGGGCACCGATTATATTGGCGATTATCGCATCCCTTTCATGCACGGTCTGGATGTCGCGTTTAATCATGGTTGCTGATCAATCCCCGCCCGCGCGATCGGGACCGCAGACCACGCGGTTTCTTCCGCCGTCCTTGGCGCGGTACAGCGCCTGATCCGCGAGCTCCTTTATTTCCTGAACGGTGCGCGCATGCTCAGGGTACGAGGCTATACCGAAGGAGAGGGTCAGCCGTGATATCGGGCCGCCGTAGGCTTTAAAGATGTCCAGCGATTCGATTTCGGCGCGTATCTTCTCTGAAACCACGCATGCGGCCGCGCAATCGGTTCCCGGCATGAGAATCGTGAATTCATCGCCGCCGAACCGGGCCAGGACATCCTGCTCGCCCAGATGGCGGTTGATCACCCGCACCACTTCGATGATGGTCCTGTCGCCGGCCTCGTTTCCATAGCTGTCGTTGATGTTCCTGAAATAATCAAGATCGACCATGACCATGGTGAAAGGCTCGGCCCTGCTCCTGGATACCTCGAACCGGCTTTCAAGCGCGTCATCAAGAAAACGCCGGTTATATGCCCCGGTAAGCTCGTCGGTGATCGCCCGCTTGCGCGCGGCCTCGCCCCAGTGCACCATGTCCGAAAGAAATTCCCCGGTGTCGCGCAGCCTCTGCGTCGTGATATTCAGCATGCGGTACATTATCTTTGTCGCAATTTCCGGATGCAGCTCGATCATGCGGTAAAAATCCCTTTCGTGGAGGCTCATGAGGACGCTTTTTTTCTTACAGTAGCATGTCGCCGATCGCGGCGCCTTTTCAAATATCGACATCTCGCCGAAAAAATTTCCTGCATGGAACGCGGCAATCTCCCGCTGGCTCCCGTCCATGAGACGGATCGAGCTCGCCATGACCCCCGACATCACGATAAAAAGCTCGTTTCCCTCGTCGCCCTCTTTAAACAATATCTGACCCTCGTCGGTCTCGTGCGATTTGAACAGGCCGATGATCCTGTCGATCTCTTCGGGACTTAAAAGGGAGAATATATCTATCTGGCTGAGGAATTCTACGGATTTTTCCATGGCCTCACGCACTCCGTTCCGGTTCAGCCCGCACACGCGATCCGGTCGCCGCCGTTTTCACGGGCCTCGAACATTTTATTAAAGCATGCGCGGATGAGATCCCGCAGATTGCCCGCATGGTCCGGATATGAAGCAATCCCTATGCTCACGGTCACCGACACGGACTCTCCTTCGGTTATGTGGTCAAACCTGAGCCTGCTGAACAGGTTGCGTACATCCTCGGAAAAAGCGACCGCGTCCTTCATGCCGTTTCCCGGCAACAGCACCGCAAACTCGTCTCCGCGGTAGCGTACCGGTATATCCGGTCCGCGGACCCTGGATTTGATGAAGGATGCCATATGACGCAGCGCCTTGTCCCCTATATCATGCCCCCATGTATCGTTGATCGCCTTGAAATTGTCCGGTTTGATCATAATAAGCGATGTCGACGCGCCGTACCCGGGCAGCTGAGAATCCAGCTCCTCTTCAAGAAAGGTCCTGTTGAAAAGGCCGGTCAGCTTGTCATAATAGAGAAGCTTTTTCAGGTCCTCTACCCACGGCGATTTTTCCGATATGAGCCTGTTGGTGTTGCGTATTCTACCCGCAATGACCGTCAGGAGCTCATGCAGGAGGCGTGAAGATATTGTTGAATGCCGGCTCAAAAGATCCTGGAAGTTCATCCCGCGCCGGGGAAATATAAGGAGCGTCGTGTCCGTCGCGGCCCTGGCGGTGGCGGTCATGAGCCTGTTTTCCAGCAGGTCGAGCTCTCCGAAGCTTTCACCGTGTATGAACCGGGCTATGACCACGGTTTCATTGTCATCGCGCAGCTTGTTGATGACGACCTCGCCGTTCCTGATCAGGTACAGTCCGGCCCCGTAGCTTCCCGCATGGAATATGATGTCGTCCCTTTTAAAGGAATAGAACTCGCTGTTTCGCGCAACCACCTCAAGCTCCTTCTCGCCCAGGGTGGAAAAGAGCGTGCCTCCTTTCAAAAGCTCGAGCTTCGAGGGAAGATTCGGGTCATTCATCACTGTCATTTGTATCTGCGCCGGCCCGGGCATGAAGTCAAAGCGCGCCTGATATTCTCTTGATTTCAAAAAGCGCCATTTTGTTGTCCGGATCGATGCTGACGACTTTTTCGAAGGATTTTCTTGCGTTCAGCGTATCCCCCTTCTTTTTATATGACATGCCGAGGGCGAAGAGCGCGTTGACGAAGCCCGGATCCAGCTCGACCGCCTTTTCAAAAAAAGATATCGATCGGTTGTAATCCGAGGCTTTATAATACGCCGAGCCGCCGATATAGTAGGCGAATTTGTTCATCGTGTCGCTTTCGATATATTTTTGTATGGTCTCGATGGTTTTCGCGTAATTATTCAGCCTGAAGTAATTCTTTGCGAGGTTATACAGAATTTTCTGATTTTCCGGGTAGAGCGCGATCCCTTTCTCGAGCAGGGCGACGGCTTCTTCGTTCTGGTGCGCGCCGATCATCTTCTTCGACCTTTTGATCAGATCGACGGCGTCGTCTCTGATGAGCTCCACCACCAGGACCGTGATGTCGTCGACGAGCGGGGCGTTCCCCATGAAACGGCGGACATCATTGATGATGGCGTCGGCGAATTCTTCAACCTGCAGATGGCGGTTTGTTATGATTGACTGTTCGAGCCGCGCATTGGTGTACTCCTCATGATCGCTGTTTAACGCCTCGGGGATGCCGTCGGTATAAAGTATGATCCGGTCGCCGTATTCGAGCTGCGTGCGCTTTTCGTCATAGGTTTCCCGCGCGTCTTCGACCGCTCCGATGAACAGGCCGTTGGTGTCGAGAAGCTCGATGCCGCCTCCCGCCCCGCGCAACAGCACGGCCTTCTGATGGCTCGCATTGGAATACACCACCTGATACTCCTCGTCGATCGAGAGCATGAACGCGGTCATATAGTCCTGCGTTTTGACGTGGTCCAGGATGTTCTGATTGGCCTCCTGAAAGATTTTTTTCGGTGAATCGTACTTTGAGCCGGCGTTGCCGAAGGACATCTTCGCCATGGTCGTCACGAGCGCGGCGGGTATCCCGTGGCCGGAGACATCGGCGATGATGATGCCGATCCGGTCGTTTTTCATGGGATTTACATCATAAAAATCGCCTCCTATCTTCTCCATCGCAATGTAGCGCACCGCGAACTTCAGCTCGTTCCAGTCGTCGATCTTCCCCGGGAGAATGCTTCGCTGTATCACGCTCGCCATATCGAGCTGTTTTTGTATCTGGTCGTCCCTCATCCTCAGGTCGGCCATGGCCGTCTGCAGCTCATCGGTCCTCCGGGCGACCTTGCCCTCGACATCGCGGCGGTACTCGTCAATCTCCCACGAGGTCTCCATCAGGGCGTACTCGATGATCGTGAATTCCCGATCCAGGGAAAGCGCCTCATAGCGGGCCGTGCTGCCCGAGGCTATGGCCCTCGTCACCCTGACCAGGTCTTTCAGTGTGCGGAGGATCGAGCCTGCCGTAATCTGCATGAGCAAAATGGCGGCCACTGTGGAACCAATAAAATAAATGCCGAGAACCACGATGTTGTATTCTCCCGTAAGCCTGACTTTTTCTATCAGCGCGGCAAATGAAATCAAAGCGATGACCATCAGCCAGACAAAAAATGAAAATTTTATACGTAGGCCGATAAGAGCCCTGGGCTTCATCCGGATTCCTCTCCCCACAATCCTATTGTAGAGCTCGCTCCGGTCTGAATTGGTCAACATTTCGGTGAGCAGGTAAGTCGCCATCCCGTACAGGCTGATGGTAAAGAGGAGAGTGAGAAAGGTCATTTTAAGAAGCACCTGAAATTCGGCGAATGAATAGCTTCCGAGAAATTTATATCTGAAAAATGAAAATCCTGTTATTATTATTGCGGTCAGCGTTATATTGAAGACCGCCGCCATCAAATTGTACATAGGGAGATCCGTGAAATACCCGTATACCGGAGGGAGCTCGTCCTGGGATATCTCGAATCCGGTATCATAAGCCCTGTTGAT
This sequence comes from uncultured Leptospirales bacterium, assembly GCA_964529965.1. Lineage (GTDB taxonomy): Bacteria > Spirochaetota > UBA4802 > UBA4802 > UBA5550 > RBG-16-49-21. The sequence goes on from CAZHAD010000009.1 coordinate 5,603, forward strand.
GTTCCTAAGAGACTTGAAAACAGCCGGGACTTTAAGCGGGGTGAGAAGGCCGAATTCGATATAGTGCAGGAAGGTCGGCAAGGCGAACGCCATGGGGAGCAGCCATGCAAAATCAGCGGCGAGCTTTTTATATGAAATAATTATAAAGGATGTCCCCAGAAAAAATCCGACCACGCCCAGAATCCATCCGATCATAACGGTGACGAAAGATACGGCGAATGTATAGCTGATGTGTCTGGCCAGGAACCTGATAAATCTCATTGCATCCTCGAGATTGGTTTGAAAATTATTGCCATCTTTATCGAATTAATGACAAATTATCAACACAAATTCGCCCTGAACGATATTTATTATCCATGTGACGCCTATTTTTCCTCCATATCGATCGAGAGCGCTTCCCTCACGCACCTGAATCCTGCGAGGTTGTCGTTATGGAGATTAGGGACCCCCCCGATCTCCCTGCTCGTCGTCCTCACGAGGTACCGGGGGCTGTACCACGATCCTCCCCGCACTACTTTGTATTGAGTTCCGTATTTTTTATAAGCCTTTCCTTTTTTTGACTCATTTCCCTTATATTGCACATACCAGCTCGATGTCCACTCCCGTGCGTTGCCCGCCATGTTCACGACTCCGTATACGGAAGCCCCCTCGGGATCAAAAGACGTGACCGGCATGAGCCCCTTTTCGTGGACATTGAACAGCAATTTAATCCGCACGCCGATTTTATGGCTTTCCCAGAAAGCTGCGCAATTCAGCTTTCCCGGATCAAATGCGTTACCCCACGGATATATGCGATTCGTGCCCTCTCCCGAGCCCGGAAGCCTCCCCCGGCCCCGGGCGGCCTTTTCCCATTCCTCCTCGGTTGGAAGCCTCTTCCCAGCCCATTGGGCATACGAAAGCGCCTCATAATAGGTCACCATCACCGGAAGGTCCTTCTGCCCTTCGTTATATCCGCCGTCCTTCCAGGACAGGGGCGGCTTGCGGTTCGCCCTCTCAATAAAATTTTTATACTCACCGTTGGAGACTTCGTATTTATCCATGTAAAAATCGGAAAGATCGATCACCTGTTCCGGTGACTCGTCGCTGTCATACCTGTCTGAACCGAACACGAACTTTCCGCTCGGGATGAGCACCATCTCCTTATGGTCCTTCGAAATGACCCTCTTACGGTACGCCGTTTCTTGCTTCACGGGGATCAGGGGAAACTCCCGCGCGTGCGGTTTACCGGGCCTGACAAGGCCTATGTCGGTTCCGGCCCTGATAAGATCCGCATACATCCTGTTGGCGAGCCTGTATGAGGAGACCGCGCGGTAGCGGTAGGTGCCGGAGCTTACGTAAACCAACGATACGATATCCACCCTGCCGCATACCTTCCCCTGATTGATGATGTAATAGGCTTGCTCCCCGGGTAGGGTCTCAAAAAGAAGGGTGATGGTGCCGTCCTTTCTCACGGATTCGATCCTTCCCAGTATATCGAATTCATTCTGGGCGAAGGCGTCCACGGCCAGGCAGGCCGCAGCTATTAATAACGCGGCAAAAACGGAATTATTCTTTATGTATAACATATCCCTCATCCTGTGATGATACTCCTTTCAGGCCATACGAGGCAGGACAGGGATTTGCCGAATATGACCCCGGTATCTATGCCTATGATGTTCCTCTCTTCGTCAATGTACACCGGGCTGTCGCCGCTGATGTACACCGTGGGCGTGTGGCCGAATATGACCGTCTTGTCCCATCGCTTATCCGCCCTGAAAAATTTCTCCCTTATCCAGATAAGGTCATGCTCATCCTGGGCCTGAAGCGGGGCCGCAGGGTTAAGGCCGGCATGGACCGCAATAAAGTCCTCCCCCTCGTAATAGAGACGGAGGCTTTCGAAAAATTCCCTGTGGTGCTCGGGCAACCTGAACTCACCCTGATGGGCGATGTAGCTTTTGATGGTCGCGTCCCCGCCGTTGAAAATATAGAGTCCGTTGCGGTCCTCGCCCCGGAGATAGCTCATGAACATATCCTCATGATTCCCCTTGAGAAATACGGTCGAGAGGCCCGGGGTGCGCGAAACGGAAATCAGAAAATCGATGACCTCATACGAATGCGCCCCGCGGTCGATATAATCGCCCAAAAATATAATGGTGTCTTCCTCCCTTACGCGCAGCTTCAGCTTGTTGAAGAGATTTACCAGCCTCTTGAAATATCCATGTATGTCGCCTATTAGGTAATACATATGCCCGGATTTTTACGACGTTGTGCGGTAAAATCATGGCCGCATCCGCGTCTTTCATATTTTCGGCATTTCGCGTGCCTGAGACCTTATGTTTACTTTAAAATACGAAAGGGAATTCCATTTCCATAGAAATTTCATCTCGGTCCGGAAAACGTCTTTTTTCGATAATATAAAAGATACGCGGCCGGTTTTCAATAATTTTTGGATTGACCCACATCTGAAATTTTCTTTGCTTCTATTTTCTGCGCAGGGATTTCGGGTCCATGGCATCCTGAAGGGCGTCGCCGATAAGATTATACGCGGTAATGGTGATGAAAATGGCGAAACCCGGAATGAAGGTGAGCCACCAGGCGAAATCCATAAAATCCCTCGACTGGGACAGGATATCGCCCCAGCTCGGGGTCGGCGGCTGTACGCCGAAACCGAGAAAGCTCAGGGAAGATTCTATCAGAATCGTCGACGCGATGCCGAACGTTGCGGAAACAAGCACGGGCGCCAGGGCATTGGGGAGAATATGACGGAAAATGATCCACGGATCCACGGCCCCGATCGCTTTCGAGGCGATAACGAAATCCATCTCCCGCAGCCTGAGGAATTCGCCCCTCACGATACGTGCGATGCCGGGCCAACTCGTCACCCCGATCACCAGCATAACGCTCACGAGGCTCGGCCCCCACAGGGCCAGAATCGTCAGTATCAAAAAAAACGTCGGGAAGCACATGATTACCTCAATGACGCGCGATATGACCATGTCGATCCATCCGCCGTAATATCCCGCGATCGAGCCGATGATGATGCCGATCGCGACATATATGAACACCGCGATAAAGCCAATGAAAATTGAAACGCGGCTCCCGTAGATCATCCGCGCAAGCAGGTCCCTCCCCTGCTCGTCCGTGCCCAGAAGGTGCTTCGATGACGGCGGCGTGACGATGTAATTGAGATCGTACTCGGAATAGGAATACGCGACAGGCGGAAACAGCTTGAAGCCCTTGTACTCTTTTTTACGCAGATCTTTCCCCTTAAGCTCCGGATATTCCGCTCCGTTGAATATCAAGCCGTAAAACAGCGGCAGGTACACCTTCCCGCCGGTTATGTAGATGTACGGCCTGTTGTTCGCGATCAGGGGCGCGCACAGGGCGGTCAATATGAGAAGGATCACCATGACGAGGCCCCCCATGGCGAGCCTGTTTTTTCTGAACTCGCGCCAAACGAGCCTCCAGTATCCCGCCTTCATATCTTCGCCTCCAGCCTGATACGCGGATCCACGAGGGAATACATGATATCCGCCACCAGAATCCCCAGAAGCGTGAGTATGGCCGAAATCGTGGTTATGGCCATGATGACCGGAATGTCGCGTGAAAGGATCGATTCATAGGCGAGCAGGCCCATCCCCGGTATTGAAAAGATGGACTCCACGATCACGGTCCCGCCGAGAAGCCCCGGGAGGAGCGTGGCCATAAGGGTGATGAGGGGAATGAGGGAGTTCCTGAACGCGTGTACGAAGATGACCTTTTTCTCCGCGAGCCCCTTGGCGCGCGCCGTCATGATATACTGCTGGTTGATGACCTCCAGCATGGTCGCCCTGGTATAGCGGGCCAGGAACGCGAATTCCCCATAGGTAAGGGTGATCACCGGGAGCACCAGGTGCCAGCAGAAATCAAGAAGCCGGGGTATGGACCCGGCGTGCGCGGCCCAGTCGGAATGGATCCCGCCCAGAGGGAAGAGATTCAGATACTCCCCGCTGCTCATGTAGAGGAGCAATATAAGTCCGATCCAGAAATGAGGAAGCGAATAGAGTATGAACAGAAAGACGCCCGACACGCGGTCGAACGCCTTGTCCTTCTTCACCGCGGACACGATGCCCATGGGAATGGAGATTATGTAAATGATGATCATCGAGATCGCGTTCAGGATAAGGGTGATCGGCAGCGCCTCTCCGATCCGGGTGAGCACGGGCCTCCCGTCCTTGCGGGACCTGCCGAAATCGAGCCTGACGAATTTGGCGAGCCAGTCCGCGTATCCGACGATGATGGGCTTGTCCAGGCCGTAGAGCTTTCTCTCCTGCTCGATCGCCTCGCTCGATATGGAGCCCGTCTTGAGCGCCCCCTGCATTCCCAGCTTGAGCGTCGTATAGTCGCCGGGAGCGATCCTGATTATCGTATACGACAGGAGCGTGATCAAAAAGAGGGTGAGGATCATGAGCAGGGCCCGTTTGGCTAAATATTTTTTCATTCGGTTTTTTTCACCTGCCACTCGAGAAAGTTCAATCCGCGCGTGTGCACTTTCACGTTGGTGAACCGCCTGCTCACCGCGACCAGGGCGGGCGTGGTGAAAAGAAACGTATACGGCTGCTCATAATGGAGTATCTCCTGGAACCGGTGATACATCCTTATTCTTTTCTTCTCGTTAAACTCCAGCCTGGCGCGTTCGATGATGCGATCCGCTTCCCTGTTACTGAAACCGATGAAATTCGACCCTCCCTTGATCTGGGAAGAATGCCAAATCTGATAGGGGTCGTCCTGAAAATCCGGGTCCGACCACCCCAGCGAGGTCGCGTCGAAATTCCTGCCCTGGATCTTCTGCAAAAAGACGGCCCACTCAAATTTGTTTATATCCATACGGATGCCGGCTTTTGACAGGTTTTCCTTCATTATGCTCCCGAGCCGCTCGGCGAACCTGCTTCCGGAAGAGATGGTGAAAGTGAATGAAAACTTTTTCCCGTCCTTGTCGAGTACGCCGTCGCCGTCATGATCGGCCCAGCCCGCCTTTTCCAGCAGCGCCTCGGCCTTTGCGGGATCATACGGCCAGGGCTTGATGTCATGGTCGTAGCTCTTGCCGAATATATAGAAAGGCCCGACAACTATCTTCCCAAGCCCGAACAGGAGCTTGTCGAGGATGTCCTTCCTGTTCAGGAGGAGCGTCATGGCGAGGCGCACCCTGCGGTCTGCGAAAAAGCCGCGCGTCTCGTTCCAGCCGATGTAGCTATACGTGGACAGGTAATATTTAAGCTTGTAAAAATTCTTATGGAATCTTTCCGAGTTCGTCTGCCTCTCCCATTCAATCTCCCGCAGGCCCATGACGTCAATATCGCCCTTCTTGAGCATCTGAAATGCGGCGCTTGGATCGAATATGATCTTGTACACCACCTTCCGTATCACCGGCTTTTTCCCCCGATAGAGCCCGTTGCGGACAAGTACTATCTTTTTCCCCGTGTCCCATTGCTCAAACCTATAGGGCCCGGTGCCTATGGGAAAGCGCCCGTTCTTCTGCGCATTGAAGTTGGTGCCGTCGTCGAAAATATGCTTCGGAACGATGGGCATGCCCCCGCAAAAAATGAGTGCAAGATAGTAGGGACGCGCATACAGAAATTCGACCGTGTATTTATTTATCTTCCTGCAGCTTTTTATATCGATGTAATACACCTTGAGCTGGGCGCTGGCGACCTTGGGATCCATGATTTTGTTATAGGAATACACGACGTCATCGGCGGTGAATTCGACCCCATCGCTCCAATACACCCCTTTTTTTAAAAAAAATCTGAACCGCAATTTATCATGCGAGATCTCCCATCGCTCTGCGAGCATCGGTATAACGTCAAGGGTGTCGTAGTCCCTGTCCACGAGGGTCTCATAGATGCGCAAATTTATGGCATGTGAGGAGGCGTCGGTCGCGATGATGGGGTTCAGGGTGTCCGGCTCCGCGCCCAGATACATATTAAGGGTATAGGGGTCCTTGGGAGGGAAAATCCCGGAGCACCCGGTAAAAAAAAACAAGAGTCCGGATATTGCAGACAGCAACCTGATATGAATTTTTAATTCAGTCATGTAATTCGCATGGTTAAAAAGACGGGTCATGGTCATTCGGCATTTAACATTAATTCGAGTTAGGCGAATTCGCCATCACCTTGGTGTTTACAAAAAAACGCCTAACTCAAGCAATTAATTGAGTCATGCGAATTTTTAATTAAAGCAATCCTCCCCCGTCAAGGGGGAGGGAGCGAGAGGATTTGACAAATAGTCAAAGTCGAGCAATTATTAGAAAAGCATAATACAGAGGTGCAGATTGACTGTCAAGAAATATAGAAGGTATATAAAATCCTACGATTTTACCCTGGTCCCGCCCTTTTTCCGATCGCTCAGCACCACAAGGGCGTCCGCCACAACCGGCCGGCTGCCTGAGATGATCAGGGGATTGATGTCGATCTCTGCTATCTCGGGATGGTCGACCCCGATCCCGCCGATGTTGACCAGGGCGCTGGCAAGCTGTCTCCGGTCGACTGCAGGGCTGCCGCGGAACTCATCGAGGAGCTTTTTCATGCGGATCTCGTCGAGCATCTCATCCGCATCCCGCTCGGTCAGGGGCGCCACGCGGAAGCTCACGTCCTTGATCACCTCGGTGAAGATCCCGCCTATCCCGAACATCACGCATGGCCCGAACTGTGGGTCCCTGCTCATGCCGATCACGAATTCGCGCTCACCCTTGATCATCTCCTGGACGAGGACCCCGTCGAGTTCGATCCCCTTTCCCATGATCTCGTCATAGGCGCGCCTGACCTCTTTCGCATTCTCCAGCCTGAGCTTTACCAGGCCCATCTCGGTCTTATGCGCGGCCTTGTCCGAACATCCTTTGAGCACGACCGGGTATCCGATCTCGTTCGCGAACGAGACCGCCGCCTTCCGCGATCGGACCAGCTTCTCTCTGGTGATCGGTATGCCCACCGCCTGGATCACCTGCTTCGAATCGTACTCTGATAGCATCTTCTGGCCGCGCCTGAGCGCCTTTCTTATGATCTTGTCCATGACGGGTACTCCTTCCTCCGCTGATATTTAAACTG
>CAZHAD010000009.1:12763-41231 GCA_964529965.1 uncultured Leptospirales bacterium
CCAAGTATAAGAATGATGTTTTCCTGGCAAGAAATTTTACATTTTTTTATCATATGTGTAGAAAAGAAAAGCGCTTTAAAAAACGCTTCGGGTGTGCAAAAAGGATTTAATTTTCAGGTGTTGCGGTATGTTGATGGTGCACACACGCTGCTATTCGGTAAAATCCCGGCTTTCAGTAATTCAGGAGCGCCAAAAAAAAGTGATCATGGTTTACTTGAACAAATCAAGCTGGGGATCGTGTGCCTTGGGCTTTTTACCCTCCCGTTTTCCCTGTACCAGCAGGGTCCGCTCCAGCCTGTCGAGAAACGGGCTCCGCTCCTGAATGAGCACCCTGCCCCTGACCGTTCGCTTTTTAGCATGGGTCAGGTACAGGTTCTTGACCGTCCGTGTTACGCCAACGTAGAAAAGCCTTTCTTCCTCAGCCGGATCCGCGTCGTTTTTCCTGCCGAAAAGTTCGAAGGGCAGAATCCCTTTCTCGCACCCCGGGATAAAGACCGTGTTAAACTCGAGCCCCTTGGACGCGTGAAGGGTCATGAGGGACACCGCCTCCGCCCGATCGTCCCAGTCGTCAAAGCCCTGGCGAAGGGAAAGGGCCCCGAAGAATTCCTGATAGCCGCCGCCGACCCGTTCGGCGAAGGAGACGATCCGCGCAAGCTCCTCTTCCCCCGCGCCGCAGACCACCATGATGAATTTGACCACGTCTGACACCGCATCCCCCTTGTCGATCATCTCGCGCACGTCCGCCCCCACCTCGGGCGAGGCGGTCGGATCGGGCATGCGGTAATACGCCCTTTTCAACAACCTCAACGCGGTACGATACGGCTCCTGACGGAACAAGGGATCGCTCCCCACCACCTGGCATGGAACCGCATGGTTCCGGAAAGCCTGCACCAGTTCGTCAAACATAAAGGACGCCCTGCAAAGCACCGCGAAATCGGAAAAGCCCACGTTTTCTTCAGTGGCGTCGCCGTCTGTAATTCCGCTGTCGATGGAAAAGCTCCTCACTCCGCCGAGCGAGCTTTCGATGGTCGCGGCTATCCAATCCGCCTCGCTTCGATCAGATTCCGTCTCCTGAATCCGTATTCTCATGTCGAGCACTCTTCCTGAAAGCGTGCTCGTCCTTCCGAGCACCTGGCCTGCCGCTTGCATCACCGTATCAGGGCAGCGGAAACTCCTGTCAAGGCGGAGGATCCTGATTTCCGGATAATCCGCCTCAATGGTTTTCATGAACTCCGGATCAGAGCCCCTGAACCCGTAAATGGACTGATCCGGATCGCCGATGACGAAGAGGTTGGGACGGGAGGGGCCAGCGAGAAGCTTCAGGAGATCATACTGTCCGGCGTTGATATCCTGAAATTCATCCACGAGGAGCCATTGGTGCCGCTCGCGAAAACGAGCACGAATTTCGGGTTCCCGACGGAATATTTCCGTGGGAATATGAATCAGGTCGTTGATGTCAACCGCGTTCATCTCTCTCAAGGCTTCACGGTACCGTCCAAGCAGCTCATCCGACGATCCGGCCCGGGCGATTCCCTGCTTTGCTGACTCTACCTCCCGGACGGCGGCTCGTATTCTTTTTTCGTCGCTCCCCAGCATGTCCGAAAGGATTTCACGGATGTCATCGTCATCGATGATGTAAAACCCTTCGCCCAAACCGGCGGCCGCGTGAAGCTCTTTAAGGATCGACAGCCCGAATGCGTGGAAGGTGCATATTGACATATTATCGACCGGCATGATCCTCCGCACCCTGTCGCGCATCTCCGTCGCGGCCTTATTGGAAAAGGTAACCGCGAGTATGGACCGCGGATCCACGCCCCTCTCCCGTACAAGATGAACGATTCTCCGGGTCAGTATCCGCGTCTTACCCGTACCAGGTCCCGCGATGACCATGCATGGCCCCTCGCCGTGCTCGATCCCCTCCTGCTGTAATACAGTGGCATCCCCGGCCGCGTCGCGTGCCCGGGGCTCCATGGCCCTTGAGGACGACGTCACCGCATCCCCGACGAGCCTCCGGAATTCTCCTATGTCGAATTTCAAAGACGTGCCCCCAACCGGCCATTTTTCACTTGTTCCTCCCTTTTGAGCGAACAGGCCGGCCCCGGAGAAGGATTGGGACTCGTCACGGCCGAACACCCTTATCCTGCCGAACTCGCCGTCGTATCCCTCCTCAATGATGACCTCGGCGTTCCTGAGCCTCCGTATCCCCTCGGCCAGATGCTCGCCGCCCGCTTCACTGATCTCGTCGAGGGAAGCATTGAGGAGGATATAAAACTCGGAGCCGAGCGAATTCACCAGCCGGTGATATTCCTTCATCACACGGGTGCTCCTGGCGCTCTTCTGTCCGAAAATCTCCGCCAGGAGCGCGGGAAGCTCGGTTATCGAATGGAAAACAAATTTATCCGCCGGACCGCCCGCCGCGGGCCTGTCCGCAAGCTCGGCGACCCTGTACATGACCCCCTTCGTCACCGGCTTCCCGCATTTGGTGCACCTCCCGTCGTGCATGACGGTTTCCAACGGATCCCATCGCACGCCGCACTTTCTATGCCCGTCGTAATGATACTTTCCCTCTTGGGGAAAAAACTCGATCGTGCCCGAAAACCCCTCATTCATCTTCAAGCCGCGGTAGATCCCGTTGTGGCTCAATTCCGTGTCGAACAGGTTGGCCTCGCGGCCCAGCTTTTCAGGGGAATGAGCGTCAGAGTTCGAAACCAGGGTGAAGCGGTCAATAAAGCTGCAGGTCCGGTTCATGGGCGGGTCGCTTGAAAGCCCGGTCTCAAGGGCGAACAGATGGGGCGTGAGATCGTCAAAGCAATCCTGGATGCGGTCGAATCCCGACTTCGACCCGAGCACCGAAAACCAGGGGGTCCAGATATGGGCGGGAATCAGGAAGGAGCCGTCAGAGGACTCGAGCACCATTTCAAAAAGAATCTTCGAGTCCAGCCCGAGGATCGGCCTGCCGTCCGACCTGATATTCCCCATCTTGTCGAGCCTTGACTGCACCTTTGCAGCGGCTTCGAAATCCGGGAACACGCACAGGTTATGCACCTTGCGCACGCCGCCGTTTTTCTTGTAGATGTTGCTGATCTCACCGGTCGGCATAAAATATACCTCGGCGGGCATGTTTTTCCCCGACAAACGGCGCGATTCAGCAAGTCTGAATCCGCTTTTGAGACGATACAGCCCGTTGTCCGCGCGCTCGAGCTTTTCCCTGAGCTCCGACATCCACCCGGGATGAATGCAGTCTCCCGTGCCTATCAGGTCAATCCCTTTCAGCCTGGCCCAGTACTCCAGGTGCTCCGGCTCCAGATGGCTGCTGGTCGCCACTGAAAAATGAGAATGTATGTGAAAATCGGCTATAAATTTCAATCCGATCTCCTTGTGGGGCTGTTTCAAAAATATTTTTTTGGACGGTCCGCAAATGCACTAAATCATTGTATGATATGAAATGGATATTCAGTAAAGAAAAAATTGAAATCCGGCGCCAATTATTTCAACCATGCACAAATGATGCTTTCCGCATGCATGTCAGGATAGCGCATATTGTAAGGATTACAAAAAAAAATCGTTTACACCGGGACAGCGCCCTGCAAGCATTAAATTATTCGAGGGATGGCAATTTATCTTCGTGCTTATATGCTCGATTGCCGATCAATATATAAGCGGATTATGCGCAATGATTCTCATTGCGGCAGCCGTTTTCAAGATGCGGCACAGAAATTTAACGCCGATTCTCTGATGGGGCAATTATATATTGGACTGCAGGCGCATGATTCGTCATCCTGGCCCAGAAGCGGCCCATGGCCGTGGAGCGGGCTCTCTAATCATCGGGTCATGAGGCATTCGGTCAACACATCATATCCCGGGCAGAAATTATGGAAACAAATAACAGTCCGACGTCAAGACTGCTTCTCGAGATTCTACCGGATTTCGCGCACAGAAAAGATATCCGGGAGATATTTCCGCAAAGCAAGTTCCTATATCTGAAAAAAAATAATATACGCACCGCCTGCATAGTCTCATCCGAACCCATCGATTCCCGGTTCTACCGTGCTATCGTCGGCGCGTTCAACAGAAACGGCATCACGGTGCTGAGCTTTTATCTGAATACCCTTGACGAATCCGGCCTCGACACGCTTTTGGGGGCCGTGCAGGAGCTCAAGAAATCGCTCTCCCGCGGGGGATGCATGGTCCTCTCTTATAAAAGCAGACATGCACTGACGCTCATCGCCGCTCTTTACGTGTACAACGGCACAACCCCGGGCGAAGCCGCAGCCCGCGTGGGAAAAATCAAAAAGGACGACCCCGGAAAAAATGCAGATAAGGATATTTTGGAAAAATTCCGTAAATACATAACGCATCAGCCGGGCGCGGGCATGAAGGTGCTCAATGCGATACGGATCGACACTCCTTTTCAGGGGGAGCGTCGCGCGGCCTTGGCGCAGGGGGAGCAACCGAGCTCGGAAATCCGCTCCCCCCGTACGCAAGCAGCGAGAACCCCGTCCCGGCCGACGCCCGTTGATGCAACGCCGGCGAAGAAGGGGCCGTTTTACCGCTCCATCAGGTTCAAGCTGATTTCCATTATATCCGTGATCATCATCGCTTCGCTCACGGGCATGATCTTCCTGGCCACCCGGTACTTCAAGGAGGATAACAAGGTTCGCATACAGGAAAATAACCTCCAGCTTGCGGAGGTGATCGCCCTGAAGATGAAATCGGAAATCGACAGGTACAGAATCATGTCTTCGATTATGCTGGATGAGGGAGGCAAAAAGGGGGTCATGGAGTATGAGGACATGGTTTCGGCAGGCTCGAAGGACGTGATATTTTCCGGCATCATGGGAAAAACCGGGAGCACGTTGAAATTCATCAAAACCTATTTCAACAAGCCCCTGATGAACAGGCATGCGATCAGCGAAAAAGACATCGTGAATCTCAACGGAGCGAACGCCGCAATGTACGGACAATCCCTTGCGGGCGAGAACATCATCGCCAATGCATCCCCATATTTCAACCTGCCCGTCATGCTCCTGAGCTTCCCGTTCCGGCAGGGCCCGGACGGCTCCGTACGCGCGATCATGGTTTCCATCATCAGAATGGAAAATCTCCTCAAAACGTTTTCCACTGCAGGGATCATCAAGGTGTTCATGGTCAATTACAAGGGGGACGTAATCGCGCATCCGGATATCAGCCAGGTCCTCGGCGGTACCAGCCTGTCCAGATTGCCCATCTGCACCCTGATGATGAAAAGCACAATCGACAACGGGCAGACGAGGTACAGGGATGCGAAAGGGGTGTATTATCTCGGATCATTCAAGAAAATCAATTCAGACGGGTTTGGAATCATAGCCGAAGCAAGGGAAAAGGAGGCGTTCCAGTCGGTGTACCTGATACAGGAACGAAACATGATCATAACCGGCATGGTGCTCATCGTGGCGGTCCTGTTCATCTTCTTTTTCGGCAAGACCATAACCTCCCCCATCATCAAGCTCGTGGCCGCGACCAGACAGATCATCCAGGGCCAGTACCACGTGGACATCGTGCCCAGCACGAGGGATGAAATCGGCCAGCTCACCAGCACCTTCATTGAAATGGGAAAAGGGCTTGAGGAGAGGGAAAAGATAAAGTCCGCCTTCGGCAAATTCGTGAACAAGGAGCTTGCGGAAGCCGCCCTCAGGGACGAGATACGGCTCGGCGGCGAGCGCAAAAACGTCACCATACTTTTTTCCGATATACGGTCCTTTACGGAGATATCCGAGCGCATGGAGCCGGAGCAGGTCGTCGAATTCCTGAACGGGTATATGACGAAAATGGTCTACTGCGTCGAAGCGATGAACGGCATAGTGGACAAGTTCATTGGGGACGCCATCATGGCGGTATGGGGCACCCCCATAGCCAGGGATAACGACGCGGAACGCGCCGTGAACAGCGCGCTGCTGATGAGAAAGGAGCTTGTGGCGCTCAACAGGGAGAAAAGCGGCCCGATCAATCCTGCGCTCAGGATAGGATGCGGGATCAACACCGGGACCGTGCTCGCGGGCCAGATCGGTTCTGAAAACCGGATGGAGTACACGGTCATCGGAGACCCGGTGAACCTGGCGTCAAGGATCGAATCGCTCAACAAGCCGTTCGGCACCGACATCCTGATAAGCGACAACACCTACCGGCTGGTCAGGGACGTCTTCGCGGTCGAGAGGATGAAGCAGATAAGGGTAAAGGGCAAAAGCGAGGAGCAGCAGATCTACGCGGTCCTCGGCAGGCTCGACGATCCGGAAAGACCGAAGTCCGTCGCCGAGCTGCGCGCGATGCTCGGCATAGATACACCCGCTCAAGTGTCGGACAAGGAGCTGATGAAGACATTCGACCAGGGTGAAGAAAAATATGAGATTGTCCAAAAGTGACATCATCGCGGGCTCGATGGGAGCGCTCGCGTTGGCGCTCCTCGCCTACCTGCTTTATGCGGCCATGGGATACAGGTCGGGACCCGGAAACGCCGAGCTGATCGGCTTAGTCAAGTCCAAGAGAAACATCACGGAGAGGAAATTCTCTTCCCGTGTCGTGTGGGACGAGGTTGAAAAAAACACGTCCGTATACAACTTCGACACCATACGCACCGCGGACCGGTCCGAGGCGGTCATAAGGCTCAAGGACGGCACCGAGATCACCCTGAACGAGAACAGCATGGTTCTCCTGTCGGTGTCTCCAAAAAAATTCGACATAAAATTCATCCAGGGCGCGATCAAGACGCGGCAGTCAGCCGCACAAGGCGAGGCCGCTGCCCGCACCGTAAACATCGTGTCCGGCGGATCAACAATCACCCTCAACAACGGAGACGTGAGCCTGTCCAGGGACAGGGACAACGGACTCAATCTCACGGTAAACAGGGGAGCCGCCGCATTTGTATCTGAAAAAGGGAAAGAAATCATCAACAAGGACCAGCTTATACAGTACCGGAAAGACGGCGTCAGGCTTTACGACCTGGGCATCAGGCTCGTTTCTCCGGAGAATGATGCGTATGTCCCGGCCGAGGAGGACACGACAACCGTGCGTTTCGCCTGGGAGCTGCCAGGGGCGGGATATGCGTCGTTTCTTGAGATCGCGCGCAACCCTTCCCTTGTCGACCCGATCATGAAAAAAAGGGCGGCGGGAAACGGGGCTCCCGCACGACTGAGGGACGGCATTTACTATTGGCGGGTTTCAGCAATCGACCGCGCAACAAAAAAAATCGAAGCGAGCGAGGTGAGAAGGCTCACGGTTGCAAACGTCAGGCCGGCCCGTCTCATAACGCCCGCGGACGGCTCCGTCATCAAGTACCGGGACGAGAATCCGATGATCAATTTTGCGTGGACCATGAACGAGTCCGTCTCCCGATACAACCTGTTGGTATCGGGAAAAAAGGACATGTCAGCTCCGATAGTGAACACATACGTTGACGGCACCAGGATAGCGATCAACAGCCTCGGCAAGGGTATCTATTACTGGAAAATCGTCAACATGCCGGAAGCTCCTCCGGCGGGGAAAAATCCCGAATCTGAGGTGCGCTCCTTTACGGTCGCGGTCACTGATAAGCTTCCTCCTCCGGTACCCGTATATCCTCCGGACAATAAAACAATCCATCCCCTTGCAATAGAGAACAAGGGGTTGAACTTCACATGGACCAAGGATCCCTCGATCCCGGAGACGCGGATCACGATCGCGGGCGACAGGGAATTGAAAAGCACGGTGATGACCACAACAAGCGGCGATAATTCCGTTCGCATCGAAAAAGGCCTGAAAGAGGGCGTATATTACTGGAGCCTCCGCGGGCTCATGAGCGACGGTTCGACCACGGGCGCCTCGCGCGCGTTTCGCTTCAAGGTCGCACGGGAAGAGGCCATACGTCTCGTTGAGCCCGGGAATGGAACGGTACTGGTCGATGACAAAGGCGATGGGATCCCTGTCACGTTCTCATGGATAAAGCCCGACCTCGAGGGCGGGTATCAGCTCAGAATTTCCAGGCACAGGGATTTCACCCCGCCGGTTAAGGAGATCCAGGCCTCCGACGTGTCCGTAAAGGTGCCGCGCCTCAGTGACGGCTCCTATTACTGGTCGGTCAGACTGGCGGATGAAAAGGGCGCGGTCGTGTTGGCAAGTCCGGTGTATTGGTTAAAGGTGCTCGGCAGGCTCGGGCGCCCGATCGCGGTCGAGCCGAAACCGGGCGGTACCGTGAACATGCTTACAAAGGACGCGCTTGAGCTCAGGTGGGCCGCGGTCAAAGGGGCAAACCTCTACCGGGTCGGGCTATTCCATGTAAAAAACGGGATCCAGCACTCGGTGGCGACCGCAGAGACTGCGAAAACCTCGTACCGGTTCACGGACCTGAACAAGCTGGATGTGGGAAGGTTTATTTTGAGCCTTCAGGCCATTGACGCTGACCCTGCCTCCGGCCGCGCGGTCCGCACAAGCGATGAGACGAGAATGGTCTTCGACATCTCACTGGGAGTCGAGAAAAAGATCAGGATAAAATCACCAAGGATACTCTATCTCGAGTGAGGTACATGAACCCCAGGCCCGTACACGTATTGCTGATCGCACTCACCATATTACTTGCGCCCGCGATGCGGGCGCTCGCACGCGAGAATCCCAAACCCCTGCGCCTTGAATGGAAAAAGGTCGAGGGATGCGAGAGATACCGGGTCCAGATTATGGACTCATCGGGGAGTATCGTCCTGGACAGAACGGTCGATACCAACTACGTACGATTCATTCTTCCCCTTGGCTCGTACAGGTTCAGGGTGGCGGCGATCAATAAATTCGACAAGATCAGCTTCTGGTCGGATTGGAACCCATTCGAGATACGGCTGAAGGTCAAACGCGAATTCTTCACCAATGACTACATTGAAGGAGCGGGGCTTAAGATAAGCGGCGGTGCGTCATACGTCATGCTCCTGTCTCCGTGGAACGCCCGGTACCACGACACCTACAAGAGTTACATCGCCACCATCGGATTTCATTTCGGCAATTCGAGGTTCATCAAGCACGCGGGATTTCTCCGGTTTACCGGCATCGAGCTTGAGGGAGGCTACGGCATCTATTCCGGCAAGAACAATTTGATCACGCGGCTGAGCCTGAAGCATTATACCGGAGGCCTGAATTTTTTCGTCAAAACAAACCTCGATATCCCACTGAATTTTTATCTTACCGCCGGCGGAGGCTTGTGCCTGACGGAGCAGATGAGGCGCCGGTTTTATCTCAGCCAGAGCCTGTTTCAGAACAGCACGATAAAGTCGCAGGATTTTTACTGCAAGGTGGGCGCATCCGTGGAATTGAACTTCATGTACGCCCTAAGCCTGAACCTCGGGGCCGAATATTTCATGATTTTTTACCGGGACAAAATCATGAAAAGCATCCGCTATTTCGCGCTCTTGGGGGTAAGGATATGAGGGACCTGCAGCCTCGCCTCAATTCAGGCAGGGGAGCGACGACCAGGATATCCGGCATCCGTCGCCGTGATCGCTTTTCGTGAGACATCCCAGCCTGAAAAGGCGCTCCACCTCGCCCGAGACCATATTCCCGTCAAACCCCGAATTTTTTATCACATATTCGATAAACCGCTGCACTCCGAATCCGTTCGTTTCCCCTGACGAATAATTCTCGACAAGCTCGTCCCCGATCATTTTCAGGTTGAAAACGAACGAATTGAGTGTGGATATCATGTCCTCCTCTTCCACGGACAGGGCTTCTCCCCTCTTCTGCTTCCGTATCGTTTCGAACAGGCGGCTGTTGGCCGTGCTGTTGAATTCCCCGACGATCCGCTCCATCTCCTGATGCGAAAGCGATGCGGTTTCGCACACGGCCTGGTTGGCGTCATACCTGTCCCAGTCGCTGGAAAGGATTTTGATGCCGTATGATTCGGCCTTGTCGCGTACCTCGGTTCCCGGGAAAGGAGCGAGGACATGGAATCCGTAATTCGTGCACAGATTGCGCGCGAATTCCATGGATCGTCGAATCGTATCAGGGGTCTCGCCCGGCAATCCCATGATGTAAGACGCCATGGGCTCGACACCGACCTCATTGCAAATTTTCACCGCATTGCGTATTTTTTCCAGCGTTGTTTTTTTCTTTATGCTGTTCAGGATCTCCTGCACGCCGCTTTCGATTCCGAAGCAGAGCATGAAGCACCCCGCCGCCTTCATGATCCGGAGAAGCTCCTTGTTGACCGTATCGACCCGGGCGAACGCGGTCCATGGGTGCGTGATGCCCCTCCGTATGATCTCCTCGCATATAAGCGTGCACCTCTTCCTGTTTGAGGTGAACAGATCGTCCACGAAATTGATCTGCCTGAAGCCCATTTTGGAAAGCATCTCAAACTCGTCAACGACGCGCTCCACGTCGAAGTACCGGACCTTCCTGCCGACCATCCTGGAGCCGACGCAGAATATGCATTCATAGGGGCACCCGCGCGAGGTCAGCATGTTCAGCGGCATCCCCAGCGCCTTATACTTGCTCAGCTGCACCAGATGGCGCGCCGGAAACGGAAGGATGCTGATGTCTCTTATGAAATCGCGCGTCTCATTATGGGCGACGGCGCCGTCGCTCCTGTAGGATAAGCCGCTGATCCCCCGAAGGGCCGCGTGGTCGTCCAGGGAATCGAGCAGCTCGACGCAGGTCTCCTCGCCCTCACCCCTGACGATATAATCGATGAAGCCGTTTTCCGACAAAATCGATCCCGCGTCGAACGTGACGTGGGGTCCTCCCATCATGACCGGCGTGCCCGGGGATTCTTCGCGGTAGTCCCTCAGTATTGAAAGCGCGGCGTTGATGTTCATGGTAACGCCGGTCGATCCGATCACATCAGGCCTGAATTCCCGGACGATTCCCCGCACGCGTTGTCTGGAAAAGGGATTCACGATATAATCGTCAATCATGACCTCAAATCCCTTTCCCAGGAGATAGGCGGCAAGGGACATGAGTCCAAAGGGGGGCGTGGGGAGTTCCTCCATGGGATACGGAGGATTTATAAGCAACACCCTTTTTTTCATGTAAGGACTCCTCTCGGTTCACACGTGACGGGGGACAAGCCGGTTTTTTGTTATAAGAATCCCTGGCCCAGATATTGTCAAGAATTTCCTGCGCTCATTCATCGGCCGACAACCCTTCTGATCATATCAATGTCGTTGGTGATAAATCCGTCGACGCCGGCATCCCTGAGCCTGCGGGCCTTTTCCTCCGTGCCGACATCCAGGGCATATACGGAAATACCCACCGATCGCGCGCTGCGGATGAGCGCCGCGTTCGCCATATATGAAACGCCAAGCTTCTCGGGCATGACCAGGGCATCGGCCTTGAATTTAAATGGATACAACAGCAGCCCGGCTCTGAAAAGCGCATAAAACCCGATCATGCCGAAATAAGAAAATGATGTCGCCGCGTCCGGATGCTCCCTGCGGACTATTTTCAATACCTTCCCGCTGAAGCCCGACACCAACGTCCTTCCGATTGCTTGCATGTCGGACAGTATGCTGCAGAATTCATGCGCAAGAACCGGGCTTTTGCTGCCGAGCTCGAGATTGAATCTCTGATCGGGCAATGCGCCGAGAACCAGGGTGAGCTCGGGGAACATCGACCCTCCCCCGTCACCCCCCCCTTCTCCCGGTCGACCGTGCCTGCCGCGCAGACGATCGAGGGTGCATGCCTCGATACCCTCCTTCATCAAAGCCTTGTCGTAAAAAACGGAATCGGACGCCACCACTATTTTTTTGTCCATTGTGAGAAAAACGTTCGTCCTGATCACGTCCGAGCCGAGGGACACGGCATGTTTGAAATTTTGTATGGTATCGTCAATTAATGAAGGCTCTCCGCCACCGGTGGTGAAAATAACCGGCTTTGCAGTGAAAAAATCTTTCATACATCGACCCGCTCTTTCCTAAACATATTTATCCACATCAAAAAAATGATCTTCTTCTTCCTACATGCAACTAAAAAAGGAGATAAAGAGACAGAAGAGATTGTAGTGATATATTTTTGACAAAAAAATATGAAAATAAATAAAGAAAAAACAAGTACAAAATTTAATCACCCCCATATCTCTTCAATTTTCCCATCCCCTTATAATGCTTCATGCAGTTAACTGGAAAAAGGAGCAAAAATTACTGTTGACAAAATACCGCCGTGTTGAAATTTATTTGAATATACACCATATGAAAAAGGCGATATCGAAGCAGAATGACATCGGATAATTCCGCAGCAAATAATACCACCTTCAAAAAATCGATTACACACCTGATCAAAAAATTTTTTAAAAAAAAAGACAAAGACATATTAAAATCAACCGATTTTGAAAATTTAGACATTTTCCGCAAAGACATGATCCGCGGGGTGCTGAAGCTGTCCAGCCTGAACGCCCGCGACATCATGATCCCCCGGGTCGATATTGTCTCCGTTGAATCCAGGACGGAGCTCAAGTCCCTCCTGAAAACCGCGTCAAAGGCGGGGCACTCCCGCGTCCCGGTTTATAAGGAAAAAATAGACAATATTATCGGCATCATATATGTAAAGGACCTATTGGAGCTGTTCATTGAAAAATCGAGGAGAAAATTTCAGCTGAAAAAAATTCTGCACGAACCCTATTTCGTGCCCGAGACCATGCCCCTGGACGAGCTTCTCCTCGAATTCAAATTCCGGAGGCTCCACCTTGCGGTGGTAGTCGACGAATACGGAGGCGTGAGCGGCATCGTCACGCTGGAGGACATCCTCGAGGAAATCGTCGGCGACATCATTGACGAATTCGACAGGGCCGAGCTTCCCGCGTTCGTAAAGACCGGCGAGAACACGTACGAGGTCGACTCCCGCATGCCGATCGCCGAATTCAACGAAAACATGGCCCTCGCACTCTCGCAGGAGGAATTCGATACCATCGGAGGATACGTCTATGACCTATTCGGGAAAATACCGAAAAAGGGCGAAACCGTCAGCGAGGGAGACCTATCCTTTAGCATAAAGGACATCAGCGGCACGGTGATAAACCGCATTACCGTCACCGTGGCGAACCCTAAATAGCCTTCAGATGGAAATAGCCAAAACCACAGGCATAGCCCTCTCCGCCCGCCCCACGGGGGAGGCCGATGTCGTGTGCACTTATTACACGAAGGAACACGGGAAAAAAAAATTCGTGTTCAAGGGACTCCGTAAGAGCGCGAAGCGCTCACGCGCGGCCGTTGAGCCGGGAGCGGTCGCGGATCTCGTGTATTATTTCCGCGAGGATCGCGACCGCCATATCGCCAATGAATTCCACGTGCGCAAGTTCCCCGCATCCATAACCGGCGACCTCAGCAAGATACTCCATCTCTACTTCATGCTCGAGACCGTGGACAAAACGTGCGGATACAATATCGCCGATGAAGGGATCTACAGGCTGATCATCGCGGGCATGGACGCACTCGCGCACACCGATTTCCCTCAGCACTGCGCGGCTTTTTTCACCCTCCATTTATTGAAAAATCACGGGATACTGCCAGACCTCAGGACGTGCAAGTCGTGCGGGAAAAACGATTTTTCGCGGTTCACCCTTGATATGCTCGATCTGCGGCCGGTCTGCGGCGAATGCCTGCTCATGGCGCCGGCTTTGCTGCAGCCGAAAAATCCGCTGCTGCCCGGGAGCACGGCCGAATTCATCGGATCATGCTTCGCCGGAAAATTCAGCTCGATTGATTGTGGAAAATACCCTGACCGGGACATCAGGGAGCTCATCCTCGTCGTCTCGCTCTTCATCGAAAATTACTACCACACCGAATTAAAATCAAAGTCCTTCATACTGTCGGACATGTGAGTCATGTGGCGGCCTCATCACGCTTCAGCTCGCTTATCTTTTTTTCCACCCTGGCCAGCCTCAGGGTAAGATTGTTTATCGAGCGTTCGATCCGTTCCCTCTCCCTCATCAACATGTCGAGCGAACCGCCTTGATTGCGGCTCTCCGCGAATTCGGCCTTGACCATGTCCGGGGTATTCCCGCCGGCGAAGGCCGCCTCCGCCCGAGCCCTTAGCGAATCGTCGCTGATCCGCGCCACGGTCTTCATGTTCTCGAACCCGATTTCAGGCCTGATGCCGTACGCATGGATTTTCATGAGCATCCTGGCGGAATTCCGGTGAAGAAGGAGCTCGCGGTCGACGTAATCCTCGAAACTCGCATTGAACTCGCGGCACAGATCGTAGGCAACGGTCAGGAGCCTGCCCAGCTCCTTCATGAGATCGCCGTTCGCTGACAGCAGGTTGTCCCTGATGGTGCGGGTGATCTCGGCGAACCGGGGCTCCCTTTTGAAGATATTCGAATATATCCCCATTTTCTCAGCCGCAAACAGGAGCGTGTGGAAGATGTTCCAGAAGCGGACCGTGTGCGCGCGGGTCGATATCGGCTCGACCGAACGGACATGCTGAAGATGGTGGGCGAATTCATGGATCGCCGTGTAGATAAGCTGGTCGTCCGTGGTGAAATTCTTATTGTGTATGATGATCTCCCTCCGGTCCGGATAGTAGAGGCCGTCCACCTTTCTGCTCTTTTTGCCGGTGAATATCACGCTGAAATCACCCGCATCATCATCGAGCTGCAGAAGCCTTTGCTTAACCTGGTCCTGGTTCATGATAACCTCTCAATAACCTGACTCTATTGTATCGTTCAACTCGCTATTCCCGGAATGATACCCCAGATAATAGAGCGACCGAAAAATCCTGTAGGTGACCCGGTCGAGCCACCGCACCGCTTCTATCTGACGCATGGCGGTATCCGCGTCGATCGCGCCCGCCGCGGTCCTCCCTAGAATCTCCTCCCTCTGCCTTTCCCTGATCTCCTTCATGTACAGCGAGGTATTCTCCATCTCCTGAAGAGATTCCTTTTTCTTCAATCCCTCCAGACGCACGAGCACGGTCTCGACGTTTTCCGCCAGAGTCTGGGCCAGGTGATTCAGCTGTCGGTCATATTGCACGGAGCTGAGCTTTTCGAATTCCCAGCAGGCGATGATGAGCTGATCGACATGGTCTATTGCGTGCATGATACCGATGAACCGGTTGCTGAATTCCTGCGAGGTGCCCTTGAGAGCCTTGATCTTTCCGAGAAAACGCCTGGTTTCATGGAGCGCGTCCCCCACCTCCCCGAGCCTGGTTTTAGACACCTGCGATATCTTCTCCGACACGATCATCTCGCGCACGATGTCAATGGACATTATCGTGATGTCTATGATCACGCGGCGGGCGGCCTCAACCGCTACAGGCGGAAGGTTGGCGAGCGAGGAGTCAAGATGCCGCGTCAAGTAGGGCCCCCTGTCCGGAATAAAGCGGGTGAATGCTACGGAAAAAAACCCGAGAAACGGCGCAATAAGAAGTATTCCGAGGAGATTAAACGCGGTGTGGAACCCGGCGAGTGTTATGGTGCGGTCCATCACCCCGAAAAAACGGGCAGTGGAATTGATAAAAAGGACGAAATAGGGAAGTATGACGAACGCCACGATCCCGGTGATGACATTAAATACAATATGCGCCACTGCCGTTCTTTTTGCGGGCGAGGTCGCTCCGATCGCGACAATGGCCGCGGTCAGGGTCGTTCCGATGTTCTGGCCGATCACCAGAGCTGCCGCCTGGGTGAAATCTATGGTGCCCGCATTCAGTGCCGTCATCGTGATCGCGACCGCCGCGCTCGATGCCTGCATGACCACCGTCATCGCAATCCCCATGCCCACGAGCACGAGCCTGTTGACGATCCCTGCGCCTGAAAAGCGGGACAGATCGATGTATCCGGACAGTACCTTCATGGCGTCCTGGAGCACGTCGATGCCCACGAAGATCAGGCCGAACCCCGCGATCACGATGCCCGCGTTCGCGATCCGATCCCTGCCGATCAGCCTCAAAATGGCGCCCAGGCCGATCAAGGGAAGCATGGCGGTGCCGATTTTAAGCTTCAACCCCAGAAGGGAGACGAGCCATCCGGTGCTGGTCGTTCCCAGGTGCGCACCCAGGATCACGCCGAGGGACTGCTGAAGCGACAGGAGCCCTGCGCTCACGAACCCGATGGTCATGATCACGGTCGCGTGCGACGACTGAAATGCGGTCGTTATACCGGCGCCTGACAGGATGGAGGACACCCTGCCTCCGGTAAAGCGGCTCAAGATTCCGCGCAGGGTGTCACCGGCAAGGGATTTCAGCCCTTCGGTCATGAGTATCATCCCGAGGATGAAAATCCCCACCCCTCCCAGGAGTGATGATATCATTAACAGGTACATTGAAAGACCATTACATAAAAACCGATTTTATCTTACATATTACCCGCCGGTATTTCAGTCAAATATGATATTAAAGAGCAGATTATTTTTCGGGAAATTCAGCCAAATACCCTCACCCCCCTGCCCCCCTCTCCCATTTAAAAATGAAAAAAGGAGAGGGGGATGCATGATAAAACCGCATTGTACTTTCGCAGATAAATTTCGAAAGCCCTCTCCTTTTATCCAATTTTAATGGGAGAGGGCGCGCGAAGCGCGGATGAGGGCAAATTTACTAACATGAATCAATTGCTCATTAAGTTCAGTTTGCACAAATGTGAAATAACTAATTGACACGAGTTTTGCAAATTTTCATAGTGAATCCACATAATCACCACGAGGAGCTATGATCGACCGGTATTCGAGAAAGGAGATATCCCGCATCTGGGAGCTTGAAAATAAATTCAGGATTTGGCTTGATATCGAAATTGCCGTGTGCGAGGCGCGGGCCGA
Organism: uncultured Leptospirales bacterium; assembly: GCA_964529965.1. Classification (GTDB taxonomy): domain Bacteria; phylum Spirochaetota; class UBA4802; order UBA4802; family UBA5550; genus RBG-16-49-21. Next base: position 29,497 of record CAZHAD010000009.1, read on the forward strand.
GCGGGGCGAGATACCGGATGACGACCTGAAGGCCATCAAGGAGAAGGCCGGCTTCGACGTGGCGCGGATACTGGCGATCGAGGATGAGGTCCACCACGACGTCATCGCCTTCCTCACCGCCGTGGGCGAAAGGGTCGGACCCGCGAGCAGGTATATACACTACGGCCTCACCTCGAGCGATATCGTGGACACGGCGCTCTCGATCCAGCTTAGGGAATCGGGCGGGATCATTGTGCAGGGGATCGAAAGGCTCATCGGAACCCTCAAGGGCCTCGCGCTGAAGTACAAGGACACCCCGTGCATGGGGCGCACGCACGGGGTGCACGCCGAGCCGACCACGTTCGGGCTGAAGATAGCGGTGCTGTACGAGGAGTTCAGGCGAAGCCGCGATCGGATACTTCGCGCGATCGAATCGATTTCCTACGGCAAATTCTCCGGAGCGGTGGGTACCTACAGCAATATCGATCCCGAGATCGAGAAGCGGACGTGTGAAAAGCTCGGCCTGAAGCCAGACCCGATATCGACCCAGATTATACAGCGCGACCGGCACGCTGAATTTATGGCCGCCCTGGCGATATGCGCCGGAAGCCTCGACAAGCTCGCCACCGAAGTCCGCCACCTGCACCGAACCGAGGTCCGTGAGGCGGAAGAGCCGTTCCAGGAGGGGCAGAAGGGATCGTCGGCGATGCCCCACAAGAGGAACCCGATCCTGTGCGAGCGGATAAGCGGCATCTCAAGGGTGGTCAAGGCGAACATGAACGTCGCACTGGACGACATGACCCTCTGGCACGAGAGGGACATATCACACTCCTCGGCCGAAAGGATCATACTTCCCGACTCCACGATCGCCCTGGACTACCTTGTCCACCGGATGATCTTCGTCATGGAGAACCTGAAGGTGTATCCTGAAAACATGCGGGAGAACATGAACCGGAGCGGAGGCCTGTACCACACCCAGAGCCTTCTCCTCGCCCTCGTGGGCAAGGGATTTACGCGCGAGCAGGCATACAAGATCGTCCAGGACATGGCCATGAGGGTGTGGGCGGGCGAAGGGAGCCTGCGCTATCTCTGTCGGAAGGAGCCGGCGGTGGCGGCGAAATTTGCGTCCGATGAATTGGAGCGCATATTCGACGCGGGAAGATATATGAAACACGTCGATTACATTTTCAGAAAGATCGGGTTGCTCTAATTAAAATAGAGCGTCACGTTCAAACCCGCTCCCTGCATCCCGAATGAGGGAGTAAACTCGACATTACTCCCACCGATGCCCATGCGTCTGTTCACCAGCCGCCTGAAAGAACTTCCCACCGTTGAGCCGATCGCGTAACCCATGAGGAACCCGGCGATGTTGTCGGACATCCAGTGCGCGCGCGTCATGGTCATACCGACCGCGGTATACGCGATGATGGCGAACCCGATGATCTTGATCCACCACTTGTCGGGATAATAGCTCATGAGCGCGGCGAGGGTCGCGGTCGTGACGAGCGTGTGCCCTCCCGGCCACCCGTTGAACACGCCTCCCCGCAAGAAGCCGAACCTGAATATCCTGCTCCGCGCACGCATGTCCTCGTACCACCTGGCTTCCGGACCCGGCCTGCCCGTGAGCCCCTTGACTATTGTGGTGTAGGTTATGCTGATGAGCGTCGACTGGAGCACCGCAAACGCGGCGCCCAGGGCATCATCCGACTTGTGGACGTATCCGTATACGAGCAGGGGCGTGGAGATGACGAGCCAGAGGGTCGCCCCCGAATATACGACCGGGGTGAAATATTTCCTGTATCTGCGATAGCTTTCCGCGCGCTTGTAAATGAGATAGTCCCAATCCTGGTCCACCATGATGATCGTGGCCGCGGCCGCGCCCAGATGCAGAAGGGTATTGCAGCCGATGAAGCTGTGGTACAGATTGTCGCCGAGATTCGAGAACAGGGAAAGCTCGGTGGATGTGTTCCCGCCTGTTCCGCCCGGCCGGAATACCTGATCCTGATCATGCTGCAGGAGCGCGGCGAGGCCAGCGGATTCACATAGTGCGATGATCAGTACGATTTGTATAAGAATATATTTCATGTGGTATTAGCTGTCGACACGAAACGATATACGATATGAAAGCATTGATTTAAAATCAACAATAATTCAATGAAAATTATTCTTGATTTTTCTGATAAAAATTATAACTTTTAAGTTATTTGATAATCTCCCCAAAAGGGATGTCATTGGAAAAAACCTACTTCATTGAAACCTTCGGGTGCCAGATGAACAAAAACGACTCGGAGCTCATGTCGCTGTCGATGCGTGAGCACGGCTTCGACCGGGCCGACGATGCGGCGGCTGCGGACATCGTCGTGTACAACACCTGTTCGGTGCGCGAGCATGCGGAGAACAGGGTCTTGTCCCGTATCCGGTCGCTCCGTAAAACAATGCAGGGCGCAGGCCGCATAGTCGTGGTCGCCGGATGCATGGCGCAGAGGCTCGGAGGAAAGCTGATCGAGACGGGCATCGCGGACATGGCGGTCGGCCCGTACCAGTCCCCTGAGATCGGACGGTTGATACGTCAATACCTCACCGGCCGGAGCCGTGACCGATTCCTCTCCCAGGAGGTGAAAGATCTGAGCTCGAGGATCAATCTGCGGCTTGTCCATGCCGAGGGCGGGCCTGAATGGCACCGGTGGATCACCATAACACACGGGTGCGGGAACAACTGCTCCTACTGCATAGTCCCCCTGGTGCGCGGCAGGCTGGTGTCATATGAATCGTCAGCGGTGCTGGATTACATACGGAGCCTCGCAGCCGGCGGAACAAGGGAGATCACCCTCCTGGGCCAAAACGTAAACCAGTACGGCGCGGACTCAGGCGACATCCCCTTTCATGCGCTGCTTGAAAGGGCGGCGTGCATCCGTGGGATAGAGCGGGTGAATTTCCTCACCTCTCACCCGAAGGATTTTTCGGAAGACATCCTGCTCGTGATCAGGGACCATCCGAACATCTCCCGCTCCATACACCTTCCTCTTCAGAGCGGCGCCGACCGGATACTCGGGCTCATGAACCGCGGGTATACCCTCGCCCGATATCTGTTCCTGGCGGAGCTGATCGATAAGCACCTTCCCGCACATTCCCTGTCCACCGACATCATCGTGGGATTCCCCGGCGAAACCGGGGCGGAGTTCGAGCAGACGCTCTCTGTCATGGAGCGCGTCCGCTTCGACGACGCGTATACCTACGCGTATTCACCGCGCGCGGGAACCGCCGCGTGCGCTGCGGCCGAAACGATACCGCCTCGTGAACGGCTCTCCAGGCTCAAGCGCCTCATCGATCTGCAGCGGGGCATATCCAGGCAGAAGCTTAATGAGAGGATCGACCGCGTCGAAGAAGCCATAATCGAGCGGCTCAGCAGGAAATCGGGCGAAGAGGTCATGGGCAGGACGTTTTTGAACCACGTGGTGATCACCCCGGGGACAAGGCAGGACATCGGCAAAAAATTTAAAGTGCGCATCCATGGCGTCAGCGGCACCGCGCTCCGGGGAATGAAAATTGCATAGACTGGCCGTCATTGCCCTCGCTTTATTAATCATCACCGCGGGGGGACCACGGGCCCACGCCGTAAAACCAGAAAGGCAGTATCTCAGGGACATCAGGAAATACTCCGACTCGAAAAACAGGAGGGCGGCGGAAGATTGTGCGGCCGAGTTCTTCAAAGCCTATCCGGAGAGTGAGCATGCGCCCGAGGTGAGGCTTGTGCTCGCGGACCTGGAGACGTCGCCGTCCGAGGCGATAAAAAAATACAGGCTTGTATCGGATACATACGCGCATTTCACGAAAAATGACTACGCCCAGTTCAGGATCTGTGAAATATGCTACCTCCTGTCAGACTGGAGGGATTTGAAGCATGAATCCGTGGCCGGAGAAAAAAAATTCACACGAAGCAGATACCGGCGCAATTTTTTGCATTTTCGGGTTCTCTCTGAAATGGAGCTCGGCGACTATGAAGCCGCGGAAATCGATTGCGGGCGCCTGATCGCGCTCAACCATGATTACAATAATCTCGCGGCCGCGCTTCTCATCATGGCCCGCATCCAGAAAAAAAAGACGGGATTTTCGAAGCGATATCTCATCTCCCTGCGCCGGATTGCGTCAGGATTCGAGCGGTCGGACGCCATGCCGTCGGCGATCTTCCTGTTAGGCGAATTCTACGAGAATAAAAAAATGTACGACGAGGCCTGGTCCGCGTATTCCGATCTGGTGTCTAAATATCCCGGATCTCCCGAGGCAAAGGAGGCTGCCACAAGGATCGGGACCCTTGCAAAATACGGTCCCCGGAGCACCTACTACCTGCCGGGAAGGAAAATCATCGAGAGCACCGCGAGCATCGACATACTCCCTGAAATCGACCCGCCGCAGGCGGAGGAAGCCGCCGTGTTTTACTCCCTTTCAGTAGGGCCGTTCGCCACGTTTCGCGAAGCGGACAGGATAAAAAAGCTGCTCAGAGAATTCGGCTTCATCAAGACCGTCAGTTTGAAAAACGGATACGCGGTGTACGTGGGAAGATGCCCTGACGAGGACTCGGTTCTTAAAGTAAAGATACGCCTCGCCGAGGAATACGGGATAAACGCCAGGATCGTCCGCATCAGCATCGACGAGAAGAACTCTTATATTTACGGTGACTAGGAATGGACCCGAAGCTCACGCCCGCGATGCGGCAGTATCTTGAAATAAAAAAAAAGCACCAGGAGGAAATCCTCTTCTTTAGAATGGGGGACTTCTACGAAATGTTTTTCGAGGACGCCCGGACCGCCTCCCGGATACTGGACATCGCGCTCACCTCACGCCAGAACGACATCCCCATGTGCGGCATTCCCTTTCACGCGGCCGAGAGCTACATCGCGCGTCTCATCAAGGCGGGAAAGCGCGTCGCCATATGCGAGCAGCTTGAAACCGTGCCTTCAAGCGGCCCGGTGGTCAGGCGGGAGGTCGTGAGGATCGTCACTCCCGGCACCGTGGTGGAGGAAAATCTCCTGCCCTCCGAAGAAAACAACTTCCTCGCCTCGATCATAATCGATGCGGAGGAAATCGGAATGGCTTTCATCGACATATCGACCGGAGACTTTTACCTCACCGTCATTCCCAAGTCCTTGGAAAGGTTCAGGGGGGAGATAACGATGTTCAACCCCCGGGAGGCGGTGCTGTATGAAGGGGGGGGGCCGGACGGCGAAGCGTACGCAGAATATATAAGGGTGCGGGAAATCCCCGTGTATCGCATCAACGAATGGCTCTATGACCGGGAATTCATGACCGGCGTCATAAGCGAAGCGTTCGGTATCGCGGGGGTGAAGGGGCTCGGCATCACTGAAGACCTTGAGATCATGTGCACGGGCGCGATTGTGCAGTACCTCAGGGACACTCACCGAAAGGCCTTCGGGCACCTGAAGTACCCCCGCAAAATCAGCGCCTCGGAGACCATGACGCTCGACGATGCGACGATCTCGAACCTGGAGCTTGTCAAAAATCTTTCCGACGGCTCGAAGAGCCGTACCCTGTTTGCGATCCTCGATTACACCCGCACGGCAATGGGCAAGAGGACCCTGGAGAGGAGCATCCTCAAGCCACTGCTGGACCTGCCGGAAATCGAAAAACGCCTCGACATCGTCATGTACTTTCACGAATACCCCGAGCTCGCAGGCAGGGTGCGCGAGCTGCTCAAAGAGATACACGACATCGAGAGGCTCATATCCCGTTTCGTCCTCGGCAGGACGTTCCCGAGAAATTTCATAGCCCTCATGAATTCCATCAGGGCGGCGATGAAAATCAGGCGGGTGATTGCAGACCAGCCCCACGAACGAATGAAGGAGATATCGGAAACCCTGCCGGATATCTCGGACTTGGGCGAACGCATCGGATCCACCTTAGAGGACGAACCCGCGATCTCCCCCGAACACGGCAGGGTCATCAGGAAGGGCTTCAGCGCCGAGCTCGACCGCATATACGAACTGAAGTCCAATGCGAAAAAATGGATTCTCGAGTACCAGGAGGAGGAAAAGAAAAAGCTCGGGCTGCCGAGCCTCAAGATCAGGTACAACAGGATACTCGGCTACTATATCGAGGTCAGCAAGGGGCAGGCCGGAGGCGTGCCGGAATCATATTTCAGGAAGCAGACCCTCGTGGGCTCAGAGAGGTTTACGACCGGCAAGCTCCAGGATTTCGAGTCCGAGATTCTCTCCGCCAGCGAGAACATCATCCGCATTGAGAGCGGGGAGATCGAGAAGCTGGCCGGGTCCGTGCTGGACTCCAAACACGCGCTCCAGGCGGCGGCGGAGGCGATCGGGAGCCTCGATTTTTACGTGTCCCTCTCCTTCGCGGGAATCGATAACCGGTTTGTGAGGCCCTCCTTCAATCCAGACGGCACAATCCTCATAAAAGAAGGCAGGCACCCGGTCGTGGAAAAATATTACGCACGGGAGGCGTTCGTCCCTAACGACATCGTCCTCGACGACGACGAAAATATCATCAAGATCGTGACCGGGCCGAACATGTCGGGAAAATCGACGTATATACGGATGGCGGCGGTCATCCAGCTCCTTTCACAGATCGGCTCTTTTGTCCCGGCCAAGGAAGCAAACCTTTCGATCGTGGACCGTATTTTCACCAGGATCGGGGCGTCGGACAACATCGCGCGGGGCGAATCCACGTTTCTGGTTGAGATGAACGAAACCGCCAACATCCTGAACAATGCCACCGATAAAAGCCTCATCATCATGGACGAAATCGGCAGGGGGACCAGCACCTACGACGGCCTGTCAATCGCCTGGGCCGTGGTCGAATACATACTCAGGTACCTGAAGGCGAAGACCCTGTTCGCCACCCATTACCACGAGCTCACCCAGCTCGGAGGCAAGCGCGGGATCGTGAATTACAACGTGTTGGTCAAGGAGCATCTGCAGGGCGTCGACTTCCTTCATAAAGTGGTGCGGGGGGCGGCGGACAAGTCCTACGGAATCCATGTAGCCAACCTCGCAGGAATACCCAGGCCGATCATCGGCAGGGCGGAGCAGATATTGCAGAGGATGGAAAAGGGGAGGCGCGGCATGAAAACCGCCGATTCCGCCGATGAGAACGGGTCCGAGCAGCTTGAGATATTCAACGCCTCAAACCACCTGGTCATACAGGCGATCAAGACCATTGAGGTGGACGCGCTCACGCCGATTCAGGCGCTCAACGAGCTGAACAGGCTGAAGAAGCTGATCGAGTGAGTGAGTTTTTTTGTATGGAATTTTCTTGATTTTATACCGATTTTATAAGTAATGAACAAGTCAGAGGGCATAGTGATCAAGAGGAACAATGTCAGACACCCAGTTTAAAGTTGAAAATTATCTCGCGAATTCCTTTATCATCGTTGAAGGGAAAAAATACGCCAATAATTTCTATATAATCCTCAAGGGAAAGGTCAAGCTTTCCAAGGAAAACCCTGTCCTAACAACCGAGCCGTACTCGATACTGGGTCCCGGCGATTTCTTCGGCGTCGTGTCCTGCATGAGCGGCCATTCCAGAATCGAATCGGCCGTGGCGCTGGAAAACGTATCGCTCATCTCCGTCGAGAGGGAGAAATTCGGCCTTTTGATCCAGAAAAACCCGACGGTCGCGATGAAGATCATCCGCTTTTTCAGCAGAAAGCTCAGGGAATTCGATCACGCCATCACGAGCCTGACGTTTAAAAACGTCGCGGAAGAAAGCCCCGAGCACCTCTTCAACATCGGAGAGTACTATTTCAAGAAAAAGGGGGTGAACCACGCCACGTACGCGTATCAGAGATACCTTCAATACTGTCCCAAGGGCCCGAACCGGGACGTGGCGCTCGAGAGGCTTAAAACGCTGAGGGCGCCCTATACCGCACCCCAGAATCTTCAGCAGAGCGGCATGAACAGGCATTACCGCGACAACACGATGATATTCTGCGAGTATGAGCCGGGAGAAGAGCTCTTCATCATCCAGTCAGGCAAGGTGAAGATTACGAAAATCGCCGGCGAGGAGGTGCTCCTCGCGGTGCTCAAGCAGGGCGATATCTTCGGGGAAATGGCGATCCTGGACAACAAGCCGCGGAGCGCCTCCGCCATCACCTTCGGCGACGTGGACGTGCTCGCGATCAACAAATCGAACTTCGAGAGCATGGTGGAGGCGAGGCCTCAGCTGGCCACCAGGCTCATCCAGCTGTTAAGCGAACGAATTTGGACGGGATACCGCCAGCTTGCGAATCTGCTGATACGGGATCCATTGGGCAGGATTTACGATACCCTCCTTATCCAGATCGAAAAGCAGAAGATCAAAATCGAGCCGAAGCAATCGCACAATTTCGAATTCGGATCAAAAGAGCTGCTGGACATGGTGGGTATTACATATGAGAAAGGCGATATCCACATCGTGGAGCTGCTCGAGGACAAGCACGTCGCGCTTGAGGAGGGAAAGCTGATCTGCACCGATCTGTCGGAGCTTGAGAAGACCGTCCTGTACTACAGAAAGAAATCCGCCATGGAACGCAAGCGCGAAGCAAGCAAAAACGGCTAAGTCACTACTTCTGAATTAATACCTTGAATCCGCATACTCGACCCATCCGCCGGCCATGACCAGCCTCCGGTCGAAATCGCTCATGGCAAAATTGATCCGCTCCTCTTCACCGCCCGCCCTGACAATGAGCTGGCTATTTTCAGGATCGGCCTCGATCTCGACCTCCCCGGCTCTCCCGAGCCTGAAGAGCCGCCCGATCGTATCAGGATCAAGCTCGACCGCCATCAGGCCGCAGTTGTACATGTTCCTGCGAAAGATGCGGGCGAACCCCTCTGCGATCACGAGGTTTATGCCGTTCATCTCAAGGGCCCACGGGGCGTGCTCGCGCGAGGAGCCGCAGCCGAAATTGGAACGGGTGACGATAACGCCCCTCCCCCGGATGTCACGCCTCCGGTCGAACCCGTCGAGTTTGAGACCCTCAAGCAGGTAGGGCGCGATCGCCTCCTTCGAAATTTCGGTGAGGTATTTTGCAGGTATGATCTCGTCGGTATTGATGTCCGAGCGGTCCAGGAACAGGACCCTTCCCCTGAAGCTTTTCATCCGCCTATCCTCGAAACATCTCGGAGTTGGCCAGCGCGCCCCTGATGGCGGTAGCGGCGGCGGTCGCCGGACTCACGAGGTGCACCATGCCCCCCTCGCCCATCCGTCCCTGGAAATTCCGATTGGTCGTGGCCGCGCACACCTCGCCCGGGGCCAGCACCCCGTTGCTCATGCCGAGGCATGCGCCGCAGGTTGGGTTCGTCACGCAGAACCCCGCTTCCATGAACACCTCGATGATGCCTTCATTCATGGCCGCCTTGTAGATATCCGCGGTCGCCGGGGACACGATCGCCCGTACATTCGGGCTGACGGTTTTCCCCCTAAGCACGCGTGCGGCGACGCGCAGGTCCTCGATCCTCCCATTGGTGCAGGAGCCGATATACACCTGGTCCACGGGCGTCCCCTCCATCTCGCGTACGGTCTTCACCTGGTCAGGCTTGTATCCCACGGTTACGAGCGGCTCGAGGCCCGACACGTCATGGCGCATCTCCTTTTCGTATTTCGCGTCACGGTCGGAAGCCCACTTTGAATATTCCGCAAGCGCCTCTTCCCTGGTCTTGAACTCATCCTTGATGAAATCCCACAGATACTCTACCGTGGTCATGTCCGGGAGGCAGATGCCGCTCGTGGCGCCCGCCTCGACCGCCATATTGCACAGGGTCATGCGGGACTCCATGCTCATGGCGTTGACCAGGGGGCCGGTGAACTCGATGATCATGTTCGTCGCGCCGTTGACGCCTATTGTTGCAATGATCGAAAGTATCACGTCCTTGGCAAACACTCCCTCAGGCATCTGCCCGGTGACGGTTATTTTCATCGTCCGGGGAGAGTTGAAGGCGCATACCCCCTTAAGCAGCGCGACCTCCAGGTCCGTGGTGCCGACTCCCGCGGCGAAGGCGCCGAACGCCCCGTGCGTGCAGGTGTGCGAGTCGCCCATGATGACCGTGAATCCCGGACGGACGAACCCCTTTTCCGGAAAAAGCGCGTGGCACACGCCGTTCCTGCCGATGTCGAAAAAGTATTCGATCTTGCTGCGGCGCGCCCAGTCCCTCAGGACCCTGCCCTGCTCCGCGGTCTTGGTGTCCTTTGCCGGCGACACGTGGTCTATGACCGCCTTGATCCTGGCGGGATCAAACACGCGGTCCTTTCCTCTGGCCGCGAGGTCGAGGATCGCAATCGGCGTGGTCACCTCGTGGCAGAACACGGCATCCAGCGAAAGCACCTGTACGTCGGCGGCGGGCCGGTCGACCAGGTGGGCGTTGAAAATCTTTTCCGCTATCGTGCGGCCCATATGCCCGTCTTCCTCATGAAATCCTCACGGATTTGTTCCGCGCCAGCGCGCCCTCGCGGCCGGCGTCATCCTCATCGCCGGAGGTCAGGGGACCGAGCGGTTTGAAGGAAACATTTTTTCCCTTGAGTACCACCTTCAATCTCGTCGATTCCTGGATGCGCCCCTTGAGAAGCTCGCCCGCCAGCTGGTCTTCAATCCGGTTTTGTATGACGCGCCTCAGGTTTCTTGCACCCGAGCGCTCGTCATATCCGTTATCAATCAGATATTTTTTCACCCCCTGGGAGAAAACAAGCTCTATCTTTCTGTCCCACAACTTGTCGTTGATCGCCGAAAGCATGAGCTCCACGATCCGGCTTATATGGCTCCTGGTCAGCTTATGGAAGTAGACCACCTCATCGACCCTGTTCAGGAATTCCGGGCTGAAGATTCTTTTCATCTCATCGTTCACCCTTTCGTTGGCGCCCGCTTCAGGCGCTTCGGGTGCAGCGTCTCCGAACCCCATTTTCCCCATTTTATGATATTCGCGGTTTCCGATGTTCGAGGTCATGATGATGATCGTGTCGCGGAAGCTCACCGTGGTGCCGGTGCCGTCGGTCAGCTCCCCCTCCTCGAACACCTGCAGGAGTATGTTGAACACGTCCGGGTGTGACTTCTCGATCTCGTCGAGAAGAATGACCGAATAGGGCCGTCTCTTGATTTTTTCGGTGAGCTGCCCGCCCTCCTCGTATCCGATGTAGCCGGGCGGAGCCCCGATGAGCCTGGACACCGAATGCTTCTCCATGTACTCGGACATATCGATCCGTATGAGGTTGCGCTCGTCGTCAAAAAGAAATTCGGTCAGGGCCTTGGCCAGCTCGGTCTTTCCCACGCCCGTCGGCCCGAGGAAAATGAACACCCCCATCGGCTTGTTGGGGTTTCCGAGCCCAATGCGCGAACGTCGGATCGCGCTGCTCACGGCACGCACGGCTTCATCCTGGCCTATGATCCGGTTATGGATCACCTCCTCCATCCTTAAGAGCTTGTCCGACTCGGATTCCTCAATGCTCGACACCGGGATCCCCGTGTTTTCGGATACTATCATCGCGATCTGATCGGGCGATACCACGATTTCGTATTCGTTCTTTTTCTCGTGCCAGTTGTCCAGCTTGACGGTCAGCACCTCCCTCCGCTTCTGGATGAGATCGCGGACGGCTGCGGCCTGCTCGTACTCTTGGGCCAGAACAAGCTCGTTTTTCTTGGCGACGAGCCCCTCGATCTCCGCCTCCAGGGCGATGATGTCCTCGGGCATGTCGAAATTGTCGAGCCTCGCCATCGCCCCCGCCTCGTCGATGATGTCTATGGCCTTGTCCGGAAGGCA
>CAZHAD010000009.1:41331-57776 GCA_964529965.1 uncultured Leptospirales bacterium
ACCACCGCGCTCCGGTCTTTTCGCACCGAACGCTCGATTTCCTGGATGAACTGCTCGAAATTAATGCCCAGATTCTTCATGATGCGCGCGGCCACGGATTCCTCGTCTTTAAGAAGGGAGATCATTATGTGGTCGGGCTCGAGTATGTCCGCATTGAGCCTCTTACCCTCATTCTGGGCCATGATCTCCAATACCTTCTTCGAGCGCTTGGTAAACTCAAACATCACCTGACCTCGTTGGGGCTTAAATTTTTACGGATGTATTCCGAGCGGTACTCGTCAGACTCGCTCGTGCTCTTGAAGAGCAGCCCGAAATGCATCTGAAGATGGGCCCACTGTATGTTGACCATGCAGTCGTTGATCGTTTTGATATCAAGATTTTTGATGAAAGCGAGAATGATCCCCAGCCTCATGTTCGACAGATGGTCCATCGATTCCATGTAGCTCATCCTGCGCGAATGCATCAGAATTCCGTAGGACCTCCAGATCTTGTCCTCGAGCTCAAGCCGCGATTCGGACACGTACTCGTCCCTGGCCGCGTCCTCGATTCCGAGGACCCTGCCGAGTGCTTCGTCCACGGTTTCGATGATGTCTATCTCCGACAACCCGAAGGAGATTCTGCTGGAGAGCTGATACAGGCACCCGAGGTTCTTGTTCATGTGGCCGACCGTACCCTTCAGTTCGACGATGTTTTTCTTGTCTGCGGGAATCAGCTCGTCGATCCTGTTCTTGGTCGTAATCGCCGGCAGATGAAGCAGCACGGATACCTTGAGGCCGGTTCCCAGATTCGACGGGCACGTGGTGAGATATCCCATATCTTCCGTGAACGCGTAGATGACGAACCGGTTCAGCTCGGTATCGACCCTGTCGGCGATCCGGTACGCCTCGGCGAGCTGCAGTCCGGGAAGTATCACCTGAATCCGGAAGTGATCCTCCTCGTTGACCAGGATCGAAAAATCGTCGTCCAAACCGACCAGTACCAGGGCGTTTTCCGATCCTTCCATCTCATGGGTGATGATGTTGCGCTCGCGCAGGTATCTCTTTTCGTTGCCGTCGATTTCTTTCAGATCGATGACGTTAACGCCTCCGCCGTATATCGATTCGCGTGAGAACCGCTCGACCGCATCGCGGATCGGACGAAGCTCGTCCCTCGTCGATCTTCCCGAAAACGGGACATGCTGCATGTTTCTGGCCAGCCGCAGCCTACTCGAAAGCACGATGTGGCTGAACGGACCGCACGAGGTCCAGAATCCTGATCGCTGTAAAACCTCTTCAAACAACGCCCTTCCCCCTCAACCCGATTCTATCCCGCGGATTTTATCGCGGATGACCGCGGCTTCCTCATACCGCTCCTCGATTACCGCCTTTTCCAGGTCAGCGCTCAATTCTTCAATGGTTTTTTGCGCATTGTACGAGCGCGAATCGCGCGCGCAGCCCTGTTCCATGCACGCTACATAATTATTAGGATACTTGCCCACGTGTTTTGTTGCACCGTGAAATCCGAGAATGACCGTTTTTAACTGATCCCCGAGATACCGGTAGCAGTCGGGGCAGCCGAGCTTGCCCTCACGGGTATAATCCATAAAGGTGAATCCGCAGGATTTGCACACGGCCCCGTTCGCGTCTTCGTCGATTTCGTCTACGTCGAGGAAGGAGAGCATTTCGGGTATGGACAGGGAAAAGCGGGAAAGCTTTGAATTCAGCCCTATGTCCCGTGCGCAGTTCTCGCACAGATGCACTTCAGACTTGACGTCTTTTATGATCTCGGTAAGATGTATCGTTGCCTCAGCATTCCTGCAACGTTCACATTGCATGGCCCTTACTCCCGACGCGGTTCTTTGCTCTTCCCTTTATATGCACGGGTTTAGCGTACAAACCAAAATTGTAAACCACAAAAAAATTAAAAAAAATCATGTTGGTTACAATATACACATCAATCACCCGGGATAGAAGAATTTTTTTAATTATCCCCGTCCTACCTGCTTCATACCCTCAATCTCCAGATTCTTTCAATTTCTGAACAGAAAGGAACGTCTTTTCATACATGCGCGGCTGTGAGACCGCACCTTTTTCGATTTATTGAGTACATGCATACAGAACGTATCCATGCATACCGGTGGGAAAGGACGACTTCCTTTAGCAAATTATTTTATTGACGGTGTAATAAAAATATGCCAACAGAAGGTATGCTCTGGGATAAGAAGAAAACTCGACAATTGCGCTTTTTTGTATCCATAGGATCCGGATTGAATCAGATACCACTGATCAAAGAGGCAAAAAAGCTGAAATTCAACGTCATTGGTGTGGATTACAATACAGCGGCGCCGGGGTTCTACTCCTGTGATCTGAAGATACAGGAATCAATAGAAAACCGCGACATCATATATAAAAAACTGCGAGAGTTGCTGGTTGACGGAGAAATCAGCGGCATCATGACAAAATCCTACGGCCACGCCATAGTCACGACGAGCTATCTGGCGGAAAAATTCAACATACCCTTCCTTCCCTACGGCATGAGCCGCAGCTTCATCAGCAAAAAAAGGATGAAGTCGATCTTCAGGCGCCGCGGAATCAGAACGCCGGAAGCCGTCTCTTTCACCCCAAAAACGAAGCCGGAGAAGCTTCCCGCCGCAGCATATCCGGTTATAGTAAAGCCGGATACCGGCCATGCGAAATTCAACGTGCGGTTGGCGCGCAATGCAACAGAGCTTAATGATTTTTTATCGGGCCGTTCCGATCCCGAAAATTACATACTTGAAAAATTCACGGAGGGCGACGAGATCATCGCGGCAGGGATCATACACGAAAAAAAATACCATCTGGTCCAGATCACCGACAAACAGACCACATTCCCCCCTTATTTCATCGATATAATGCACACGGCCCCCTCCCGATATTGCCATTGCGCCGGAAAAATCACCGCCGTCGGCCAGGCCGTGGCGGATGCATTTTCCATCACCGCTTCGCCCCTCATCATGGAATTTATCGTGGACGGGAACGAAGAACTGCACCTCATTGAAGCGGCGCCCGAATTCGGAGGCGAATTTCTGCCGGACATCCTTGTTCCCGCAAGCACAGGATACAACCTGATAAGGGAAGCCATACTTTCGATGACGAAAAAAAGCTTCAGCCTGCCGCCCCCTGTCGGGAAAAACCGGGCCGCGGTCGCCGTCCGCTACATAACCGCGGAGAAGGGAATTCTTGCCTCTTGCAACCCGGATGGCCCCGGAAAGGAAAACGGCACCATATTCGCACGTATCTTCAAGGAGATCGGATCGCCGGTCAATGACCCGGTCACAAACCTGGACCGGATCGGGGTCGTCATCGTTGCCGCACGGAGCGTCCAGGATGCGATAGCCTTGTCGCAAAAGGCTGCCGATAATTTCAATATCAGGATCAAGCCCGCATGACCGAAAACAGATGGGACATACACTATACTAAAGATAAATCAGAGCTCCTGTATCCCGATGAAAACCTTGTACGCCTTCTCAAGAAGAGACTCTCCGATCAACCGAAGGCTTCAATTACCGCGATCGATCTCGGCTGCGGAAGCGGCAGGCACCTTGCACTTCTCAATGATCTCGAAGTGGATTGTGCAATAGGCCTGGATACAAGCACTCACGCCCTCCGGCTGGCCCAAAAACGCTTTCCCCGGCGCCTCGTGCGTGCCGACATTACCGGCCTGCCACTGAAAGACGCGGCCGTCGATATTGCGATTGCATGGGGATCGCTCCACTACGGGACAAAGGAGCGACTTCCCTCGATGCTCGGTGAGATAATGCGGATACTGGCTTCCGGAGGCCATCTTTTCGCAACGCTTCGCTCCAGCAGGGACACCCATTTAAAAAAAGGGAAACATCTGGGAAACGATGTATGGATAACCAGCCTCGATGATCTCGACGGCTCCATCGTCTCATTCTATACGGAGGATGAATTGATCCGGTATATGTCGATATTCGGAAAAGTCGTGTACGGGCTTATTGAAAGGACTCTGGTGGGCGATATAGGCTCGGTGATCTCACATTGGGTGGTGCATGCGGTGAAATAGGACTACCTATGAATACTTATTCAAATAAAAATCCCTTTGATGAGCGACTCTTATCCTGCCCCCTGTGCAACCACCGGGGGATACGTTACCTTCATACGATCCGTACGTACGCCCCGGCTTTCGAAGTGGACACATGCACCTCGTGTGGTTTTATATTCATGAATCCGCGCTTCAGGGCGGAAACCGTATCCGGTTTTTACAGCGAGAAATACTATTCGGGCAGGTCTGAATATTCATATCACGACGAGCGCACGGCGATTAAGTTTTTCGCATATGTGTGGGACAGGCGGATCGACATCATACGAAGATACGTCAAAGAAGGAAACCTTCTGGACGTGGGCTGCTCATTCGGAGGATTTCTTAATGCGGCCTCCAGGTTTTTTGTCCCTCACGGCATCGAGATCTCGCCGTTTGCCGGCCGCTTTGCAAAGGAGCTGATGGGAGAGGCGATTCACATAGGCACGCTTGAGGACCATCCTTTTGATCACGAATACTTTTCAGCGATCACCATGATTGAGCTCCTGGAACACCTGCCCGATCCATCCGCCGCTCTCAGGGAATGCCACAAACTGCTGCAACGCGGCGGGCTTCTGGTGGTCCAAACCGCAAACATGGCCGGTTTGCAGGCGAAAATCCTTGGAAGAAACTACGCCTATTATATG
The DNA here is from genome assembly GCA_964529965.1 of uncultured Leptospirales bacterium. Classification (GTDB taxonomy): domain Bacteria; phylum Spirochaetota; class UBA4802; order UBA4802; family UBA5550; genus RBG-16-49-21. The sequence continues at coordinate 46,041 of CAZHAD010000009.1, forward strand.
CCGGGACACCTGTCTTATTTTACCAGGAAAAATCTGTGCGCCGCCCTTAAGGGAGCGGGATTTAGTAAAATCAGGGTATACCATCCGGTTGAATTCGGCCTCGTGCCCAAGCTGAAAAAATCGAGGGCCGATATGAGCAGGCCCCTGGATTTCCTGAAATGGGTCAGGATCACCGCTTATCATTACGCGGGCAAAATCCATTTCCGTAATCTTGCGGCCACCAGCTCCATGGTGATATACGCCTTTAAGTAGCAAATTTGCATAATAAAAACAGCACACCAAGCAAAATACTTGACCTGTTCAGACGCATGGTATCTTCTGCCGGTCAGCTAAGTGAGTCCCTCCCTCGCTAAATTTGAACTAACCACTACCTAACTTTTCGATGTGTAAGAGAAGGGGACATGGTGATTGAAGAGATAGGGGGATGATATCCTACCGAATTGAAGAAGAGGGAGGAGTGTGGCCGAAAGGGTCGCAATGAACCATATCTGGGAAAAAATCAAATCACGCTACTACACCAACCTCCATTTAATGGTAGCGCATGCAATCTTCATCGTTGCGATCTTTCTACTATACAGAATCAGAATATATCTCCATATCCAGACGATCTATCCCGATATCCGGTTAAAGGGCTTATGGGAATATTGTTCTATCGGAATACATTACGATTCCATGACGATTTTCTTCACCCTGCTTTTTTATTTAATGCTGATTCTGCTTGTCGGCGGTGCGGGGAAAATCCGACGTATCCTGTTATCGTTGACCGTCATCGTGTTTATCTTTTTTGTCCTGTTCAGCATCGAATTTTTCAGGGTATATGAAACCACGTTCCAGACGAATTTCGCCGGCAGGGAGCTTTTTTCAGGCCTTGGCGGGGTCATCGATTCGGCATTTGCTGAATTCTCGATTCAATTTTACCTGCTGTTTTTCATCCTGTCCTTCCTTTCCGTCCTTATCAATTTCTTCTTCGGAAGAAGCCCTGAAAGACGCGGCTCCCGGCACGCCCCGTTTGCGGACCGGACCGGGCCTGTCTCGATATTCATAAAACTATTCTGCCCTTTCCTCCTCCTCTTTTTCCTGACGATAGGATTCACATCAGGTCCGGAGATAGATTCCGCACAATTCGGCCACAGGTATCAAAAAGAACGGTCCAAAAAGTACCTTTCGATGCTTCATGAATTTTCCATGAATCCGGTGTACAACCTGTTTGTCCACAACATGCCTGCTGCATCCCCTCCGGTGCCGCCGCAAGAGCCGGGTAATGAGCCCTTCGCATTCGGGCTCGATACCGATTCGATCGCATCACCTCTGAGATATGCGCGCCAGGACATCATCCCCCGGAACAAACCATACAACATCATTCTTTATTTCTTCGAATCCACGCCATATAAATACTACAATATAAAAATCCGCGGCAGATATGTAATGGAGACGTGGCACCGGCTTGAAAAAAACAGCATCAATTTCCGGAAGCATTACGCCAATTACCCCCTTTCCGCCAACGCGTTGATCTCTGTGTTCGCCTCGGTATATGATCTTAATTCAAAAGACCTTCTCATTCAGAAGTACCCTGATATAAGGCTGCAGACCCTGCCCGAGATACTCAATGCACACGGATACAGGACATGCCTGATCCATACCGGCGGACTCGCGTATGCGGGGCAAAAGAAATTTTTAAAAAACAGAAAATTCGACTCCATTCTCGATTACAAGCAATTGATAACGCTCAAGCCGTACAATCAAAAGGTGGGATGGGGTGTGGACGATCGGGCAATGATCAATCCGGGAAAGGAATTTATTGAAAGGGACGCGGGCAAACCTTTTCTGCTCGTCCTTATGCCGGTGAATCCCCATCACCCGTATGCGATCCCGGACGAACGTTTCAGGATCACCGGTGAGCAGCCTCTTACGATGGATGTAAGAAAAGGAAGCTGGCTGAATTACCTGAATTCGCTCCACTACGCGGACGCAACCCTGGGAATGCTTGTCGACGAGCTCGAAAAGGAAGGCCTGATGCGCAATACCCTTCTCTTCCTGTTTGCCGACCACGGCGAGGCATTCTACCAGCACCGCATGAACTACAACCATCCCCTGTACCTGTATGATGAAAACGTCCATGTCCCGTTCCTGATTTACAGCAGGCAGATATTCGGTTCACCTAAATACTTTGAAGGTATCACCAGGCACATTGATATCCTGCCCACGATTCTGGATATACTGGACTTGCCCCGGTCCCCCGTGCAGGAGGGAACGCCGATTTTTGCGGCCCACAGAGAGCAGCTCGCCCTTCTGCACACCTCGTGGAGACAGGATTTCATGGGGGTCGTGGATGGGAACTGGAAGTATATCTGCCGCACTAACGACAGGCTGGAAGAGCTCTATGATCTGGGGAAGGATCCTGATGAAAAAAACAACCTTGCGCCTCGACATATGGACATAGTCGAGCGTTACCGTGCGTACGTTTTCAAAGCGAGAATATATAAAAGTGAATATTACGGACGCATATTAAAAAGATGATTCAGAATCTCAACTGCACCTGAATCCCCGTGACCTCCCCGGAAAAAAAAGAGACTCCAATCGTGTCTGAGCGGAGCCTGTGCAGGGCCGGTATGCAATAACCGATGACCGTGCCGATCAGGGCGCCGGCCAGGATATCCGTGGGGAAATGCAGCCCTGCCGCAAACCTGAGATACCCGGCCGCTCCGGCGAGCGGCAGAGCACCGGCGAACACCAGGTATCGCAGGCCCGATTCAAACAGGTCGCAAACCGCGGTGGAAAGAAACACCATTGAGCCGAAGGCGATCGACGCATGCAGCGAATAGAAAGAGGAGGATGAGAATCGGTCCCTCGGCTTTCTGTCAAACAGATTGGATACGTACATATAAGGCCTTTTCCGGTTCACCAGTGACTTGCACATGACGTTGACCGCCTCGACGAAAAGCAAGACCTCCGCGTACATGACCGCGAGCGTCACGGCCTTTACGTATTCCCTTTTTTTGAGATAGGGAACGGTGAGCAGCAGGGGTGTTACCGATGCGGCAGCGGTCAATACGTCGCTTGCCAACGCGGCGCCCGGCAGATACATTCCCACGGCGGGCCTGTCGAATTCGTTCAGATTCCCCTTCCGGGCACGTATGGTCTCCAGCCGGCCTGCTGCCGGCCTGACGGAGTAAAGGTAAAGCGATACGCCCGCGGCCGCGCATCCGACGGAGAGGAGGGGCGCATCGATCTCCGTAACGAGTCTGTAGGGAAAGCCACCCGGCTCCGGGGCCGTGAGGCCCGTACGGGCTGTGAACAGCACCAGTATGAAAAAAATCGTTCGGACGGTCATGGCGCGTTATACCGGTGATGCGCGGTTCCTTTACTTCCTGTCCTTCAAACTGATATATTCCCTTTCTTCAGAGCTGACCTGAATGTAAGCGGGCCTTATTATCTTTCCCTGCATTATCTGTTCGATCCGGTGAGCGCACCAGCCCGTGACCCGTGCCATGGCAAATATCGGGGTGTAGAGCTCCTGCGGTATGCCCAGCAACTCATACACCAGGCCCGAATAAAAGTCGACATTGGCGGATATGTTCTTATTGTTCCGTTCGGAGAGCATTTTCGAGGCCTGAGCCTCCACCTTTTCGTACAGCAGAAATTCGTCCATCGCATCGTATTTATTCGCAAGCCTTCTGACATATTTCTTCAATATCATGGCCCTTGGATCGGATAGCGTATACACCGCGTGGCCGAACCCATATATCTTTCCCGAGCCGCCCCCGCTCTTTTTCGCAATCCTCCTAGCGAGATAGCCGCTGATCTCCCGGTCGCTTCCCCAGTCCTTGACGCTCTTTTTCAGCTCCTTCATCATCTTTTTGACCGACTCGTTCGCGCCGCCGTGGAGATGGCCCGACAGGGAGGCGATGCCCGCCGCGATCGCCATGTAGGTGTTGGCGCCGCTGGAGGACACCGAGCGAACGGTAAAGGTCGAATTGTTCCCTCCTCCGTGCTCCGCGTGGAGGATCAGGGCGATGTCGAATATGTGAGCGTCCTCGTCGTCCGGGGCCTTGCCGTTGAGGAGGTAGAGGAAATTCTCCGCAGTGGAGAGGTCCGGCTTGGGCCTCGTGATCTTGAGGTCGAATCCCTTGCTGTACCGGAGCACGTTGTAGTTCGCGGCGACGATGGTGGGGGTCTTCGCGATAAGCTTTATGCTTTGGCGGCACACGACGTCGATATCGGTGGAATTCGCTTCGTCGTCAAAGCGGCTCATGTGGGAAATCACGCTGTGCAGCGCGTACATCTGGTTGTCGTTCTGCACCTCGCCCATGATGATCTGTCTCTCCGCCTTGGACAAGGCTCGTTTCTTGGCAAGCTCATCGTTGAACATCTTGAGGTCCGATGTCTTGGGCAGCTCGCCTGCGAGGAGAAGGTACGCTACCTCCTCGAACCCGAAGGATTTCTGCAACTCAACGTGCCTGACGATTTTCTCCACGTCGTATCCGCAGTAGTAGAGCTTTCCGGGAATAGGCCTGACCTCGCTGATCTTCCTTTGAGGGTCTTTTATAATCCTTTCGTATCCCTCGACCCGTCCCTTTGTGGTGATCCCCACGACCACTCCCGAGCCGTCGGGGTTGCGCAGGCCCAATTTGACGTCCTTTTCACGGATGATATCAGGGGTCAGATAATCGTGCAGGATGGTCAGCTTTTCTATTTTTCTGACGATGTTGTCCATGGGCCTTCCCCCATTCATTTTAATCTAAATTGGAGGGTCATGTCCCAGTGTCAACATTTTAATACCGGACCGCGGGAAAATCTATAAGCACCGCGGTCATATCGTCCCTCTGGTTTTCAGGCTTTCCCATGAAGCCGTACACGGCGTTCAACAGCTCGTGTACGATGAGCTGTGGCATGAGGTTGTGGTTGTCCAGCAGTATGCGGATGATCCGGTCTTCGCCGAATTCCTGGCCCGGAAAATCGTTTCCGACCGCCTCCATGATTCCGTCGCTGAAATAGAGTATGGAGTCCCCCTCATACATTACGAACTCGCAGGCGGGGGTATCGAGGTATCGGTCCTCGAGGAGCTGGCGGACGTCGCCGCTCAGCAGGTTTCCCTTAATGGGATTCCAGCCCTTTTCATTCCTGTTGAGGTTATATACGTCCACAACCTGTCCCTGGAATTTTCTTATGATGATCGGGAAAAGCATGCTCCGGTTGTAAAACCGCAGGAGGTATCTGTCTTCATCGCGGTGAATGAACGTGAAGAGGACGCTCGCAAAATCATGCGAGTCGGACTCATCCATGATGTCGGTGAACTTCGCGCCGATGTCCCTGACCAGGAAATCCTCATCCATGTTACGGGTCAGGTCGAAGCTTTTCTTCGCTTCCTCTATAGAGATGGCGATTGCGGACCTGAGCCGCACCAGGGTGGTGTATGCGGGAAGGCCGTGGCCGCTGATGTCGGCGAAGACGAACAGGTAGTTCCCGTCGGGGAGCGTGATCAGGTCGAAATAATCCCCGGACAGAATGGAGCCGTACGCGCTCTGAAACCCGATCCCTACATCGAGCCTTTTGTTATAGAAATTCCGGAATAGGCTCCTGATTAAAATCTTGTCCTTCTCACGGATGCGTTGCGCCTCGGCTGAAAGTATTTCATGCTGGCGCAATTTGGCCCGCACCGCCTTGCTTAATCGGATGGCGTCATCGTTCCCCATGCTTTCTCCCGGCCGGTCCTCACAGCCTATTACGATAATACCGGATCAGGCTGGTGGTGGAGACGTCATGCTTTAAATCAGCGGAAAAGCACGGATCCAGCTTATCGAGCGTATCTTCATTTACCCGATTTTTGGAGTAGTCGAAGTAAATGTCTCCTTCGGCAATTGAAAATTTTTCGACCCGGTCATGGTCCCCGTCAAAAAGCTCTTTTAGGGTGGCGTCTTTCATGCCGCGAAAGTGCCTTGAGAGCGCTTTCCATTCTTTCATTTCCGCCAAGGTTTTTTTCGCCATATGCGTCTCCCGTTACGTTTTCGGCGCGGCCGGCCGCCTTTTCACCGGTGATGCGGGCATCCCGCGCAGCTCGCATAACAAATTATAAGCGGATATAGAATTAAAGTCAAGATTTTATGTCTTTTTAAGGCAGAGATCAGAAAGACAGCAGGAGTCGCATCGAGGGATCTTTTTACAATAACCTTTTCCGTGAGCCACGATCAGGGCATGATACTCATTGTACTCGGCGGGGGTGCCCCTGAACCCTGAGTGGAATGCGGCCTGCATGTCGGCGTAGGTCTCATTCCCCGAGAAGATACCAAGCCTGGCGAATATCCTCCTCGTATACGCATCGATGACGAATATTCTGCAGACAAGACCGTAAAGAAGGATCGAATCCGCTGTTTCAGGCCCGATGCCCTTGAGATCGAGCAGCTCCCTCCGCAGCTCAGAAGTGTCTTTTTCTATAAGGCGTTGGTACCGGACATCGCGGCTCCGGTACCAGGCCATGAAATGCTTTATCTTCAGGGCCTTTTGATTGTAATAGCCTGCGGGACGGATCAATTCCGCCAACGTCCCGGTCCCGACAGCTTGAAGTGAAGCGGTATCCATTAATTTATTTTTTTTCAGCGCGGCTATCGCTTTTTCGGCATTTATCCAGGACACGTTCTGGGTGAGGATCGCCCCCACTGCAATCTCGATGAAATCGCGCTGGTTGCGGGGCGCTCCTACGAAGTATTCGCTCTCCCCGGTGCGGGGATTCACGATCGGCCACCAGCCCTGAGGCCCATGAAACGAGAGGAGTCGTGTATAGATCGAGCGAAGACGCATCGGATTTTACTGGCCCGCGGTAGTTTACGGGGTGATCGGCAGCCGTTTCGATTCGGACTGGTCAACGAGCACCACCCCGTCCTCCTTGTATTTTTTCAGAAGGAAGTGGGAAACCGTGGACTGGACACCCTGGATGGTGGCGAGCTTTTCTGATACGAACTGGGCGACCTCCCGCAGATTCTCCCCTTCCACCTGAACAAGGAGGTCATATCCCCCCGAAAGAAGAAACACGGAGCTCACCTCGGGGAAGCGATAGATCGCCTCTGCCACAGAGTCAAATCCAACCTTGCGCTCGGGTATCACCTTCACCTCGATCAGCGCCTTGACCTCGTGCAGCTTTATCCTTTGCCAGTTGATGTTGGTATGGTAGCCCAGGATTATCCGGTCATCCTCGAATTTTTTAACGTACTTCCTTACATTGTCCGCGGTTGTTTGGACCTGTCTGGCGATCTCGTCAAAATCTGCCTTTGAATTCTTATACAGTATCTCGAGGATCTGCTCTCCGATTTCATCAACCCGGTACGGTTTCATAGGTCACTCCTCTGCGCTTATGTAATCTTCCAGTGCGGACTCCCAGTCCCTGACCGGACCGAAGGTGCGGCGGAACTTTACGGGGTCAAGGACATTATACAGCGGCCTGTCCGCGGGTGCAAGAAATTCCTCTCCCGCGAGCTCAACCACCTCGCGGCCCTTTTCGCGGCCGCGCGCGGATTCGAGTTCGAACGCCTTTTCCAGAAACATGCGGGGACTCGTGCTCCCCCGGAGATTGAAATGGAAGACCCCCCCGGCCTTGTGCGAGACGAGTAAAGCAACCGCGCGCGCCAGGTCCAGTGTGCAGGTCGGAGCGATCACCTGGTCTTTCAGAACACAGACGGAGCCGTCCCTGACCAAGGCAAATCGGGGGCTGACTAACGGGAGCCCGTCCCCGTACAGATCGGAAGCCCTGATGATGCAGAACCTGCACCCGGATTCCTTTATAAAGCGTTCTCCAAGGAGTTTGGAATCGCCAAATACGGAAACCGGGTCAGGCTCGTTTTCCTCGCGATGGGGCGCGCCTTTTATCCCGTCGAAGACGTACGAGGAGCTCAGATGATAAAAATGTATTCCCCCTTCGTTACAGAGCGTCGAAAGGTCCTTGGCGAAAAAGGCGTTGGTTCGATATGCCTCCTCCCTCCGCTCCTCTGCGGCGTCAATGTCCGAAAATTCATTGCAATTGATGATTGTATCGGGTTTGTTTCCGTGTATGCTTTCTGCAAGAAAATCCGCCGCACAGGTTGACGCGACCGGGATCTGCAAAACCTCGAAGCTTCCCTTCAGCGCATCATCAACGGGACGGCTTATAGAATCATTTGTCTCAGGATGGTAAATGAGAATCATACGGAGCGGCTTTCGTTACATTATTAACCGGCTCATTCCTTTTTATCATCTTTCTTTTCTTCTTCGCTTTTCTCGTCCTGTTCGCCCGAAATGGACTTTTTAAATTCCCTGATCCCCTTACCAAGGTCTTTTGCAACCTTGGGCAGCTTGTTCGCGCCGAACACGACCAGCACGATCAAAAAAATTAATATGAGCTCCCACGGACCGAGGTTGCTTAAAAACGCCAGGTTTACACCGTTATTCATATTCTGCCTCCAGAGAACGCGTCGGTACGTTCATTTCATCACGGAAAAAAAACCGATTCACGAGAACGAATATAAAATAAAAAAACGTATCTTCCCCGCGCGTCCATGTGACATTACAATGAACATGGCGCACATTTGTCAAATTAAATTCCGGTCGGATTGCACGGCATGACCTATACCGCGGGGCTGAAGCGGATGATCTTGTCCTCGGGATCTTCGTAATATTTCACGTTATCAATGGGCGTGTCGATTCTCTTGATGCTCTTCCTGATGCTGATAATCGTCCCGGGATAGGCCTTGTTCTTGATGATAATGTACGGTTCGCGTTCGAGCTTCAGCTTTTCCTGCTCCTCTTTGTTCTGTGCAACATATTTCTTGAGCTCTTTATTCTCGCTGCTCAGCTCCTTCAGTAAGAGGAGACAGTTCTTTTTTTTCACCGAAGGGAGCCTCTCGATAAATTCCTTGGGATTATCAAAGACCGACTCCCCGAAGCTGAGCTTCAATTTGCTCACGGTCTCGTCCACGGCCTTGCGCCATTTGGATATCTCCTTGTTGATCTCCTGAAGCTCGCGCTCGATATATAGATTCCTTCCCACGTTGAGCTGTGTCTCGGTTTCGTTGGGCGAGCCGGACACGTTGACCTGTATCTCATACAAAGCGGTCGTCCTGCCGCCGATAATCTTTCCCTGCTTGGCCACCACGCTGATCATGCTATTGGCGAACACATCACAGTTGATGATTGAGTCCTCCACAACGATATCCCCGGCCGCCTCGACCTTCGCGTTGAGCAGATACTTGGCCACAACCGTGCCGCCCGCGACCAGCTTGACGTTCTCCCTCCCGACCACCCCCATCTTCACGGTAATGCTCCCCGCGGATTCGATGTATGCATCGTCCACATTCTTTTCGATTATGATGTCGCCGTTGGCCTTGACCGAAAAACCTGGCAGCACCGATCCCATGATGTGCACCGAGCCGTTGAAGTCAATATTCCCGGTATCGTAATTGACGTCCCCCTGTATGTAGGCGATCGGGAGCACGGATAACTTGTTCGAGCTTATGTCCAGGCATCCGTCAATGGCGGAGACGAAGATATTCTCGTCGCCGATCGATTGAACGATGTTCTCACCCTTACTGTATCCCTTCGAACCCTCGAATTCGGCGAATGACTTGTCCCCGTACACGTCATACCCGTCGGCGGGCTTGACGGCGGGTATTCTGCGCAGCACATCCTGGTCCTTCTTGACCTCGATGATGGAACCCACCTCCTTGAAATCGATGCTCCCGTCCTCTTTAATCTCCCCTGCCTTTTTTTTAATGTTTATGAGGGGCAGATAATATTCTTCGTGCCCATTGACCGGCTCCCTTCCCTGCGCCACCAGTATCCTGGCGAACCTCGGGGTCGAGGGGGCAATCGCGTCCAGCTGCTCCTTTACCTTCGCCTGCTCGATACGCGATATGATTTTATAATTATGCAGGGCCTCATCAATGTCAGCCACGGTGGGAAGCTTTCCGAATTTTGTTGGATACACTGAAAAATAAGCCCTGAGGCGGTCCTTGGTAATCGAGACCGGCGACAGCCAGCGAATCCTCTGTCCATCCATGATCACGAATCCGAATGCGGACGCCTTATAGGCGCCCGTCGTCTCATCATAATAAATACCGGTATCTGCCTTGATCGACTGGAAATCGAATACATGGTAGTATTCATACCCGGGGTCCAGCCTGGTCGGGATCTGATCATCGAATTCTATGTTGATGATGCGGGCGACGATCTCGGATGCGCCGACAAAGTTATAGGGAGATGAAAGCACCACCTTTTTTTCTCCATCCTCGGAGACTGTTTCCTGTAAGATGCCGTGCACCTTTGGATCAAAATAATAAATGATCTTTTTCATCCGCCCCGCCCTGCCGGTTTAAAAACATTGCTCGTACGTTCAATAACAGGCACGCTTGTGGCCAAAACACTGTTTCCGGTCCCGTCTCCTCGACGGGGCCGTCCTATATAGCAATAGTTAATATTTTCTATTTATCTAATCGTAATAATTAAGAATCTAATGAAAGCATTTTTTTTTTGCAATACGCTCAATAGGCGAATTATGGGCTCAATTTGATGAAAAACAACAAAGATGTCATTAAAAACCATATATTCGCACTTGCGAATCAAGGTGCGTACGCAAACAGCACTGGAAAGCTCGAAACATTCAATTTTAACAATTATAATGTGGTTATAGAAAATGTCAATATGTATGGCAAGAATTTTTTCATGAAGCAAATGACGCGGTTCCTTAGCCCGGCCGAAGAGCGCCGAACAATGGGAACCATGGAGACGGTTTGCCTACAGGAGACTCCTAACTGCCATATGCTCGGCGATTTGTATCGCGTTGAGGGCCGCGCCTTTCCTGATATTGTCTGAAACGATCCACATGTTAATACCGTTCGGGATCGACTCGTCCTCCCTTATGCGGCCAACGAACACCTCGTCCCTCCCGGCGGCGTGAATCGCGAGGGGATATTCGCTTTTTGCGGGATCATCCACGACCGCGACGCCGGGTGCCCCGCGCAGGAGCGCACGCACCTCATCGGGGGTTATCTTTTTCTCGGTCTCGATATTGACGGATTCTGAATGGCCGTAGATGACCGGCACACGGACCGTGGTCGAGGTGATCCGTATTGAATCATCGTTCATGATCTTCCTGGTTTCGTTCACCATCTTCATCTCTTCTTTTGTATACCCGTTTTCCATGAAAACGTCTATCTGCGGCAGGGCGTTGAACGCGATCTGATGTGGATAAACCTTTTTCTGTGATATCTCCCCGCCTCCCACGATGTCCCTTGCCTGCGACATGCATTCCTCGATCGCCTTCAGCCCGGTTCCGGACACCGCCTGATAAGTGCTGACCACGATCCGCTTGATCCGGACCGCGTCATGTATCGGCTTCAGTGCCACGACCATCTGGATGGTCGAGCAATTCGGGTTGGCGATGATCCCCTTGTGCCGGGTGGCCGCGTCCGCGTTCACCTCCGGAACGACCAGGGGCACATCGGGGTCCATTCGCCACGCGGAGCTGTTGTCGATGACCAGGCAGCCCTCCTCGACTGCACGCCTTGCCACCCTCCTGCTCACCTCGCCGCCGGCCGAAAAAAGGCCGATGTCGAACCCCCTGAAGCACCCGTCGGTCACCGCTTCCACCTCTACGCTCCTGCCGCCGAAATCGAACACCCTGCCCACGGATGACAGGCCGAGGAAGCGCACCTTATCGACCGGGAATTTCCTCTGTAACAGGATCTTCCTGAATTCGATCCCGACCGCGCCGCT
>CAZHAD010000010.1:0-38895 GCA_964529965.1 uncultured Leptospirales bacterium
GACGGAGCGTCCCGATTATTCGCATATTGACTTCGGGTATGAATGCGACCTGCATTTTTTTGAGCCTTTCGAGACCAGGGAAGTGGTCAATGAATTCATCCGTCAGGCGAAGGCGAAGGGGATATCGACGATACGCCTGGTGCACGGCAAGGGGAGATCGGTTAAAAAGCGGAATGTTTATGATATTTTATCCGCTCATCCTGACGTTCTGTATTACAAAAATGACGGATCGAACTGGGGCGCCGCTATAATCGTCCTGAAGGAAAGAGGTTAAGGTTAATACACTGTGGGCCGGATGGGGATCAGGAGGGATTCCTTATCTTGTCGATGACCCTTTTTAACAGCTCCAGATATTCCCGCTGAGCGTGTATGTATTCCTTTACCAGCGGGTTCCGCTCCAGCTCGTTGCGCAGGAATTCGCGTTCGCCGGTCTCTTTTGTCTCAAATGACTCTTCGCGTGAAATGAGGAAGGACAGCTCCTTTCCCATGGCGACGAGCCTGGAATAGAGCTCCTGTGAACTCCGGTCCTTGCTCATCCTGTCCTTGGCTTCATGATATCTGCGCGTGATCTCGTGCCTCCCGATGCTTTCTGAGAGCTCTCTGGCTTTTTCGATTATTATTCCGATATCGTCTCCCATCATGAGATCCCTTCGTTCGCCGCGCCGATCAGGATCTCCTTTCCCTTTCGCGTATCGTGTAGACCATATGTTTGAAGAGTTCGTAGAAATCCTGCATCTCGTCGCTGTTTCTCAACGGACGGAACTCGGGCTCCCGTCCCTCGATAATGTCCCTCATGAAGCCCGATATCACATACATCGGCCCGGACACCCGGTGTGTTTTTCTGATGAGTATTATATAAAGCGCCATGGCTTCGAGCACAATGATGATGAGAATCGCGATGACAAGGACCTTATTGTAGGTTATGATGTCCTGATTCGTGGCTATGATGCGCTCCAGCCTCACCATGTTCCTGTCATGGCTGCGAATGCTCTCCTGTATCGCTTTTTTCATTGATTGGTCCTGTACCGGCCCGGTCAGTGAAGACAGGACCACGAACATACTGCTTTCGATCTTGTTTATGTTTTCGATCCTTGTATTGTTCTCGTTGAGCTTTATGCTGTTGAGGACGACGCTCGCGGTGATAATTCCGAGGATGACCGCGGTAACGACGAGTACTGAGGCCATTACCGAAAAGGTCGTCCGCAGCTGGTATTTTGTATCAATGAGATAATGAGTGCGCTTGCTCATTATAAAACCCCCTGTTTACACATGAGATATACATACCTTTCAACGTGTAATGTAAAGGGATATAAGGATTGAACAGATATGGGGATGCCTTCATGTAAAGCATATCTCCGCAATCTCTTCTGTCTCCTCAACCTAATTTTTTTTACACATTTGCAGATATACGTTAGTTCTTCAGGCTCATGAAATGTTCTCCTGCATAATACAGGATGGGCGGTTCCAGTCAATATTTTTTCAATTGAATACCGCCTCCGCTAACCCCATATCCGTGACCATCGAGAAAAAAAGGCGAAGGGGGAAGCCGATTATATTAGTAACCGATCCCTCGTACCGTTCGATTATCATGTCACCTTCCTCCTGGAGCGCGTAGCTACCCGCCTTGTCCCGGTAGTCGATTCTGCCCAGGTACCGGACGATCACTTCGTGACCGAGTCCCCTGAATTTCACTTCGGTGATTTCGAAGCTGGTACGGATTCTGAAGTTTTCCGGTCCTCCCGCACACGCCCGCAGGCACAGGCCGGTAACGACCTGGTGGGTCTTCCCGTTCAACCGGGATATGGTATTCACCGCGTCGTTGAAATCCACGGGCTTGCCGATGATCTCGCCGTCGAGGACGACCACGGTATCTGCGGTTATGATAAGGCGGGGACTTTGGTCCTCCGCGCACTGGCTCATGATCGAACGGCTCTTGTCCTCTGAAATCCGCATCGAAAACTCGATCGGGCTTTCAGTTCCGCGGGGACGCTCATCCACGTCCGGGGCGATGATCTCGAAAGAGTCGAATATTCCGCTCAAAACCGCTTTTCGTCTGGGGGATGTCGATCCGAGAACGATCTTCATTGATCATTTTAGAACGACTTTTTCGTTCATCTTGTACACGCGGGTTATGTTTTTGATTTTTTTCAACCTGCCGGTTATGTCCTTCAGATGCCCGATGCCGCTGACCTCAAGGATGAACCTGAATACGGCGACGTCGCTGTTTTCGACATGCGCCTCGGCCTTGATGATGTTGGTCTTCGCATGGGACAGCTCGTTGGTGATGTCCTTGAGGAGGTTGGGCCGGTCGATTGCCTCCACGGCGAGCTTGATCGGATACATGATGTTTTCCGAACCTTCCCACACTATGCTGATGAAACGCTCTTTTTCCCGGGAGAGCCTCTTGAGCGACGGGCAGTCACGCTTATGCACGGTGATCCCTCTTCCCCGCGTAACGAACCCGATCACGTCGTCCCCCGGTATCGGCTGGCAGCATTGGGAGAGGCGTATGAGCACGTCGCTGGTGCCTTCGATGGTGAGGCCGGTCCTCGTCTGCTTCGAGAAGCTTTTTATCTTGATCTGCTCGTCTTTCGGGATCGATACCTTGGCGGTTTTTTTGTCCTTCTGCTTCTGGCTTTCATCCGGCCTGGCCTTCTCCATGGCCTGCTTGCGGAGCCACGTCCTGATCTTGTAGCGGGCGCTGGGCGACATGACGAATTTCAGCCACGCCTCCGAGGGGTGCCCCTTCTTGCTCGTCAGGATCTCCACGACGTCCCCGTTTTTGAGCGGCGTTTTCAGGGGTACGAAGCTGTTGTTCACCATCGCGCCCACGCACGAATTTCCGATTTCGGTGTGGATGGCGTACGCGAAATCAACCGGCGATGCCCCGTTGGGGAGCTTGATGATCTTTCCCTTCGGGGTGAAGACGAATATCTCGTTCTCGTACAGGTCCATCCTGAGGATCTTCATGAATTCGCGCGTGTCCTTGAGATCCGTCTGCCATTCGGTGATGTCCCTGAGGAAGGTGAGGTTTTTGTAATCCCTCTTGATTGCCGAGGGATCCTCCTTGTAGAGCCAGTGCGCCGCAATGCCCATCTCCGCGGTGGCGTGCATCTTCTCGGTGCGTATCTGCACCTCCAGCCAGTGCCCCTGGGGGCCGATCACGGTCGTGTGCAGGGACTGATACATGTTCGATTTCGGGACGGCGATGTAGTCCTTGAACCGGTTGACGATGGGGGACCAGAGGGTGTGGACGACCCCGAGTATCCCGTAGCAGTCCTTGATCTCCTTCGTGATTATCCGGATTCCCCGCAGGTCGTATATCTCCTGGAAGGTTTTTTTCTGCTCCTTTATTTTTTTGTAAATCGAATAGTAGTGTTTCGCCCTGCCAACGATTTCCGCGGTGATGCTCAGCTCCTTCAAACGCGCGGAAATTATCTCCCGCACGTTCTCCAGGTATTCTTCAAGCTCGGTGTTTCTCTGCGCGATGGACGACTTTATCTCGTTGAATTCCTCGAGATTAAGCACGTGGAACGCAAGATCCTCGAGCTCGGAGCTTATATTCGAAATGCCGAGCCTCCGGGCGAGCGGCGCGTATATGTCCATCGTTTCCTTGGCTACGCGGACCTGGTTTTCGGGAGGCTGGAACATGATCGTCCGCATGTTGTGCAGCTTGTCCGCGAGCTTGATGATGATCACCCGAACGTCTTTGACCGTCGCGATGAGCATTTTGCGCAGGGTCGCGGCCTGCGCCGTGGCCTTGGTCCTGTTTTTGATTGATGATATTTTGGTGACCCCGTCCACGAGCCGCGCGATCTCTTCACTGAACTCTCCCCTTATGGCATCGAGCGTGGCGCCGGTGTCCTCAACGACGTCGTGAAGGAGCCCCGCCGCAATGGTGATCGTGTCGAGCTTGAGCCCCGCCAGGATTATCGCCACCTCCATCGGGTGCGTGATGTAGGGCTCCCCGGACAGGCGGAACTGGCCCTCGTGCGCGGCTACCGCAAAATCGTACGCCTTACGGATGACCTCGGGGTCGACGTCGGGATTGGCAGTCTTCAACACGGTGAGCAGGGTGTTTATATCCCTGCTCCGAATCTTAAGCTCGAAATCCAGCATAGTTGTAATAACTCGAACAGACGAATTCCAATTCGCTTCACCAATAAAACAATATAACAAAAAAGATGCGTCCCGGTAAAGTCAATCTGAATTTATTTTTTTCGTCGTGAATGGCGATCGCGCATCATCGTTTTTACATTAAGTTATATTTTTATTATTCCGAATATATAGTAGGCTTTCCCCGTCTGCGAGGGAAAAGCATAAATTGTTCTTGAGTTTTAACGCGAGCCGCGTTATTTTCAGATCAATGTGCGATCAGCATGAAACCCGGGATCCGCCTCCGGGCCGGTTCAGCGTGGCGGGGAAATAGGCGATTATGTCGGTGAACATAAAAACAGCCGCACGGCTTCTTCCGGTCTTCGTAATCAGTCTGGCGCTGATGGGCAGGGTCTACTCCCAGTACCTGCTGGACGAGGAGCACAAAAAGGCAGCCGAGAAGAAGGCAGAGCAGGAGGCCCCGAAGCCCCTTGAGAAAAAGAAGGCTGCGGTAAAGAAACCCGAGCGGGGACCTTCCCAGCTTGACGATGTGGACATCGTGTTACGCAGGACCTTTTTCAAGGGCCTGTTCCGCGAGTCGGTAAAGGAACTGCAGGGCATTGTTGCCAGCTCCGGCGACGCCAGGGAGGCGTCCAAGGCCAGGCTTTTCATTGCGCGCTCATATATCGAGATGGGCCAGTACCGGAAAGCACTGGACATGCTTATTTTGCCCGAGGTGAAGAGATATTTTCCGAAAGATGCGAGCTTCTGGGAGGCTTTCGCGCTGACCCGCATCGGGAGTCGTTAGCCCGGGTCGGCGCTTATACGAGGTAAGTGATAGATGAAAAAGGGGATTATCCTGGGTGCGCTTCTTATCGTGGTCGGTGTGGGCCTGTATGCGTACTACGAGCATTATATTAAATACGACAGGGAGGCCAGGGAGCTCCTTACCGAAGGAAAGCTGGTGTATGAACGCGGGTCGCGCGACGCGGTCAACAATGCGATCAACATCTTCTCCAGGGTCATCGCGCGATACCGCGGAAGCCCCTCGGAGCTTGAGGCGTATTATTACATGGCCCAATGCTATGAAAAGCTGAAATTGAACGATTACGCGTACCTTAAATATATCTACATCCTGAAAAGCAGCAGGAGCATAGACCCTGATTTAAAAAACAAGATAAGGGCGAGAATCGCCAGGCTCAAGACGCTGAGGTGCCGCACCGATGAAGGGATAAACCAGCTGTTCGGCGTTTTGAACGATACGACGGACAAGGGTTTCAGGAGCAGGATATACACCGAGCTCGGCTATATATACCTTCAGACGGGAGAATACCGGAAATCGAAGCAGATGTTCGATTTCGCGCGGTCGGAGGACGGCGACAACGAGGAGGCGATACTGGGGAAGGCCAGGGTGTACAAGCGGCTCGGCAATTCCCCCAGGGCGTATGACCTGTATGAGTACTTTCTCAGATGCTATGGAAGCTTCAGCCACTACGCGCCCGACGTCAGGAGGTCCTATATAAACCAGGTCTATCAAAGCGGATATTGGAGCTTCCGCAAGGGCTATTATAAGTCGGCCATTTCCTATTTTAACAGATTGGTGCGCCATTACCCTTCCGACCGAAGGGCGGGGAATGCATTGTACTGGATCGGTGAAAGCTACCTGGAGCAGGGGAAATATCCGGCCGCGATCAAGTATTTCGACAGGGTGCTGGATAACTATGATATCCGCAAGGATGAGGACGCCCGCATCAAGAAGGGCTACGCCTATTTCCTCATGAAGAAATTCGACCTGGCGGCGCATGAATTCCAGCTCTATATCAACTCCTATCCCCGCGGCAAATATTTAGATACCGCGAAAAAATGGAAAAGCATGAGCACACAGGAGCTCCTGTACCGAATACAGGAGAGGGCGGGGACCGAATCCGAGGAAGAGATGAAAACCGGCGATGCCGAAAACACCGTCAAGCCGGGCAAACAATCGGTCTCACCCGACAAAGGAATGGTCGACTCAGGCGAGAATTCCGCTGCCGACGAAATTGAGTACGAGAACGTGGCCGAGATATGAGGGGATTTTCTAGCCCGCTGCGATAAACGCGCGTATGTCCGTCAGGGCCTTTCCTTCACCGTTACCTTCGCGTTGATGAATTGCCTGCCCCTCCACACGGTGACCGTGACCGTTTTTCCGATTTCGCTTTTGCTCACCGCGCCCACGAGATCCGCGTAACCGGCGATCGTTTTTCCCCCGACTTTGGTTATCACGTCGCCTGCCTTCAGGCCCGCCAGGTCGGCCGGCCCGTTTTTTTCAACGGACTTAATCAGTGCGCCCTCCGCCTTTCCCAATCCGAGCTCCCTGGCCAATTGTTCGTTGATAGGGTATATCATGACACCGATGTAACCTCTTTTGACCTTCCCGTACCGGTAGAGCTGGAGAAGGGTATCCTGGGCGGTATTGATCGGTATCGCAAAACCTATGCCGAGGCTTCCGCCGGTGCTCGAGTATATCATCCGGTTCACTCCGATGACCTCCCCGTCCAGGTTGATGAGGGGGCCGCCCGAGTTGCCGGGGTTTATCGAGGCATCGGTCTGGATGTACGAGGTTCCGACGTCGTTGATCACCCGCCTGCCGACCGCGCTGATGATGCCGCTGGTTATCGTCTTGTCAAGCCCGAAGGGATTCCCTATCGCGATCGCCATGTCGCCGATTTCCACCGAATCAGAATTTCCGAAATAGACCGGAACGAATTTATCGCTGCCGTGTATCTTGAGAAGCGCGATGTCGGTGAGTCCGTCAGAGCCGACGAGCATGGCTCGATAGTTCTTCCGGTTCACCGTAACGGTCACGCTGTCCATATTCGCGACCACGTGGTGGTTGGTGCAGATGTAGCCGTCGCTTGAGATGATAAAGCCGGTTCCAAGCCCCCTGCGTTTCTGGGCCCGGGGCGCGTGTTTTTCCGCGCCGAAGAATTCTTTAAAAAAAGGATCGTCGATAAAGGGATGGTTGTAGCGCACCCTGACCGTTTTCTCCGTGCTTATGGACACCACCGCATTTTTATACCGCTCATATATTTCATGGAACGTCTTCTGAAGCTCGTACACCGGCGAGTTCTTGTTTTCCTTTTTGAGGGGCGATACCCTGAGGGCCTCGCTCAGAAAGCCGGAGTCCCGGCCCGCCCCGAGGAGCGCCGCGGCCGCGACGATGATCGCAAAAATTCTCATCCTGTGTGAATTCATCTCATGCCCCCTGAATGGCTTTGTCCCCCTCCGATAGTCAGCGATCTCAAGTATAGCAGATCGATTTGCATTGTTACAAGCAAAAAATAAGTCATTGACATTTTTCAATGCGCCTTATTCATACCATGTAAATGGCCGGTGTCGTCCGGTTTCTGCTTGAAAAATAAAACGAATATTAGTCTTCTTGCATAATTGCGGTCTGCAATCCGTCCGATGCCTGAGGATTATCCATCTGATTGAAGAGGGTCTATGGAGGTAGGTAATGAGGAACAGAATTTTTGGTCTTTTAGTATTCATTGCATTAATCGTATGGTGCGCGCCGGTCTTTTCCCAGGACGCACGGACCAATGACAATCCTGACGCGGCAAACGAGAAGGCGGCGCAGGAAAGGAAGGAGATGCGGGAAAAGGAGCCGAGCAAGCTATGGGTCGATCTCTCCGGCCTGATGTATCTGGAATGGGCCTATTTTACCGGCTTCAACAACAAGAGCGGCAACGAGTGGGGCAAGGTCCCCAGATGGGGAATCGACGACACGGAATATCCCACCACGTTGCTCGGAGCCTCGCCGTCTGATTACTCATACAAGAACAGCAACACCTTCAGGATGCAGCGGGCCTATCTTACCCTGAGAAAGGAGATCGGAGACATATTCAGCGTCAAGGTGACCACGGACATCCAGCCCACCGGGCCCGATTATCTGTACCTGAAATACGGCTTCATCCAGCTCTACAAGGAATTCGTGACGCCGTACGGCCCTCTTTCCGTGAAGGCGCAGGGAGGGAAGATCGCCACCCCGGTCATAGGGATCACTGACTGGCTGAGCGACCTGCGGTGGATCGGGGAGAGCTTCCTCGGGGGATCGCGCTTCGTGCTGAACGGCAACAGCTTCGACAATTCCGCCGACCTGGGAGGGCTCTTTTCCATGGGCTTCTTTGATCTTATCCGGTTTGAATACACCTTCACCAACGGGGAAGGGTATCTGCACGACAACGACGAGACGTACGCGGGCAAGGCGCATACCCTCATGGCGTCGATAAATCCCGGATTATACAGATTAAAGGAGCTTTTCATAAATTTTTACGCCAGGTGGGAGGACACGAACGAGAATAAAATTGATACAAACAATTTTAATAGTGTTACCGGCCTGGGATATGTTATAAAATACAGCGGCATCGACAAGAGGAGCTACTTGGGCGTGGGCGCCGCCTGGTACAGCGAGCCGGTCAAGATCGGGGTGAACTTCTTCCTCCCGCAGCAGAGGGTTGCAAGGACGCTCTATCTGCCGATTGTCGGTCCCCCTACTCCTGCCATGTGGTACGTGCCCGGCCACACCCTGCATTTTTACCTCATCGATTCATGGTTTAACTTCAACCTGGGTGCGTTGATCAAGCCGGCCCCGATCCTGCTGGTGGCTCGCTGCGGATACGGGAAGGAGCTGAAAAGCCTCGTCGGCAACGAGAGGCAGACCCACGAGACCCTGGTCATCGGCGCCGGACTCGGCTGGCAGTTCAGCAGATATTTCCGCCTGGCCGCCTACTATGAGCAGGTGCGCTACCACATGGGCACATGGTACAACGATTTTACGAAAAAGGACCCCGCGACCAACAACAACGTGTACGTCAAGGCGGAGGTGAAATACTGATGAACGTCGCCGAGGCCATAAAGTCAAAGATCCGGAGCATTCCCGACTTTCCGAAAAAGGGGATCGTATTCAGGGACATTACGACCCTTCTCAACGACGGGGAGGGGTTCAGGATGGCCGTCGACGCGTTCATCAGGCGCTATTCCGGTATGGACATCGACCTGGTCGCGGGCATCGAGGCGAGGGGCTTCATCATCGCCGGGGCGATAGCGTATGAGCTCCGGAAGGGTCTGGTACCTATCAGGAAGCAGGGGAAGCTTCCCTATGAAACCGTATCGTACGAATACGATCTCGAGTACGGGACCGACACGATCGAGGTGCATGTCGATGCGGTGAAACCGGGAGACAGGGTGCTCATCGTCGACGACCTCCTCGCCACCGGCGGCACGTCCCTGGCGAGCGCCCGGCTTATCGAAAAGCTGGGGGGAAGGGTCGTGGAGCTCGCCTTCATCGTCGACCTTCCGGATGTGGGGGGAGCTGACAGGATACGCGACGCGGGGTACGGCCTTTTTACGCTCGTTCAGTTCGAGGGTGAGTAGCGCCTCCTCCACTCATACAGCGCGATGGAGAGCGCGGAAGCGGCGTTGAGGGATTCCACCGCGCCCGATAGGGGGATCGAAACCGACCGCTCCCTGAGTTCCGGAGGAAGCCCGGGGCCCTCGATGCCGGGGAGGAGGATGAACCGCTCCGGAAAACTGAAGAAGTGAAGCGGCTCGCCGCCTGCATCCAGCGCGACGACGAGCGGCGCGAGCTTCCCCAGTGCCTGCCTGAGTCCGTACAAAGACGGCCCCTTCAAGATATCAACGCCGAATACCGTTCCGACAGAAGCACGCACGGACTTGGGATGATACGGGTTCGCGCCCTCTTTTAAAATAACGATCCTGCTCACATCAAAGGCCGCGGCCGAGCGTATCGCCGAGCCGACATTCGCCGGATCCTGGAAGGGGATGAGGAGGGTGCATCCGGGCGCGGCGGACAAGTCCCAATCCCCTGGTTCAGGTATCTTCACGACCGCAAGTGGACTATTAGTCCCGTACGGGTCCAACCGGTTGAAGAGCGATTTTTTCAACACCATGAGCAAGCCGCGCTCCTCGAAATTTCTGATCAGCGCGTTCATCGCGTCATCGTGCTCCGCATACCCGTCGAAAAGGACGAGCCCTGCAACCGGCGGCCTCCCCCTGGCTGCGATCTCCTTTATAATTTTTTTCCCGGTTACGAGCGCGGACCCCGTCTTTTTTATTCCGTCGGCTGAGGAGAGCTTTTCCAGCTCCTTGAATTTTTTGTTCTGCGCGGAAGTGACCGCGGTACCGGCCGTGGCCGTGAGGTCTTTCAATATGAAGTAGGTCTTCCTGGTTTCGGCCGATATTTTTTTGTACACGATGATACGGCGGGAATATTGCGTGCCGGGCAGGTCGTACCACAGGTCGGATTCAAGGCTGAACGAGCGCCGGTTCTCTTCCGAGATTTTTTTCATGTCCGCGTCCGCTTCGGGCCCCTTCATGAAAAAGACCATGGCCCCGTAATGCAGGAAATGCCTGGTCCTCGCCAGGGTCTCGTCGATCGGCTCGAACGCGCGCGTGATCGAGCCGCCCACCTCGAAAAATGACTTGTCCGTGACCATGTGAGGGTACACGGTCACGTCCGCGAGGTCAAGCTCCCGGACCGCGAGCTCAAGAAATGAAGCCCTCTTTTTCCTCGGCTCAGCGAGAATGATTTTAAGCGGGGGGAGGAGTATCTTCAGGGGAATCCCCGGGAACCCACCGCCCGTTCCGATGTCGAGAAGGGGGGAGGGGAGGTCCACGTACCGGGTGATATAGACCGAATCGATGAAGTGCTTGACGACGATGTCCTCAAAAGAGGCGAGCCTGGTAAGATCAAGGGATGCATTATGCCTGTGGATGAGGTCGAAGAACAGATCGAATTGGTCCGCCTGCCGGGAAGTGAGCGAGAAGCCGCTTTGTCGGAACATCTCAAGCATTTCGGATTTTTTCGACATATTAAGTTCTTATCTTCTTAGCTTCCCCTTCAAATAGCCGATCAGGGAGTCCTCCCTGATCATTTCCTGTACTCCGGTTTGCAAGTCTTTTACGGTGACGCTTCCCTGGGCGAGCTCATCCTCGCCGATTATGAGCGCCAGCGAAGCCTTTTCGCGGTCCGCCTTTTTGAGCTGCGCCTTGAATCCCTTCGGCGCAGGTTCCATTTCGGCAGAAAATCCGTTTTTCCTCACGAGTGTGCAGGTCGATACCGCCTTGTTCCGCGCCGCTTCGCCCGCGTGGATGACGAAGGCGTCGGGACCGGGTGCGGTTATTTTTTTGTCAGTGATGAGGATCTCCATTCGCTCGATGCCCGCCGCGAATCCGATCGCGGGCGTGGGCCTGCCGCCGAATTCACCTACCAGGTTGTCGTACCTTCCGCCCGCGGCGAATGCATTTTGCCCGCCCAGCCTGGTGGCGACGAACTCGAATGTCGTTTTCGTGTAATAGTCGAGCCCGCGGACCAGGAGGGGGGCTTCCTGAAAGGGGACACTGCCTTCCGAAAGATATTTTTTCACGGCTTCATAGTGGCTCCGGCATTCCTCGTCGAGATACTCCGTTATCTTGGGCGAATCCTTTTTAAGCGGCTGGCATGAGGCCTCCTTGCAGTCCAGAAGGCGCAGGGGGTTGCGCTCAAGCCTGACGACGCAATCCTTGCACAGGAGGTCCTTCAGGCCGGTGTAATACCCGGTGAGGGCGTTGAGAAAATCCTTTCGGCAGGAGGGGCACCCGATGGAGTTTACGAGCAGTGTATAGTCGTCGATCCCGACCCGAGCCGCGATCATGTTCATCATGGAAATGACCTCGTAGTCGTAGAAGGGCTCTCCGCCTCCGAACATCTCCGCTCCGAACTGGTTGAACTGTCTGAGCCTTCCCTTCTGCGGCCGCTCCGCCCTGAACATCGGGCCGACGTAAAACAGCTTGCATGCGGCCAGCCGATTGTATTCGCCGTTTTCGACGTACGCGCGCACGACGCCCGCGGTCCCCTCGGGGCGGAGCGTGAGTCTCCTCCCTCCCCTGTCCTCAAACGTGAACATCTCCTTGGAAACGATGTCGCTCTCGCCTCCGAGGCCGCGCACGAATACCTCGGTGAATTCCAAGACAGGGATCTTGATCTCGCGATAGTTGTGAATCCTGAACACCTCCCGGGCGGCGCCGGTGATCAGGTCCCATGCGGCGATTCTGTCGGGGAATATGTCCTCGGTCCCTGGGGGTTTTGATATCATGGGCATTCCTTTTAAAGATATTATAAACCAACGATTAATTAATCGTCATTCATTTTTTGTCAAGAGCACAATCCTGCCAAGAATTTTTTGCATTATGGCTTTCTTTATAGCCCGGTATGTGGAAGTCATCTCAAAAATACTTAAACTCGCTACTGTCATTGCGAGCGTAGCGAAGCAATCTGATGAAGCAACAAAAAATGACTGATATTAATGTATAATAGGCCTTTTTTTGTTCCATGCTCAGATTGCTTCGTCGCTGACGCTCCTCGCAATGACAACTATCCTTATTTGCCTGAGTTGATCGAAAATAAATTTGAGATAGATTATTGACATAAATAGCATACCGGTTTAGAGGTGATAAACTTTTTCACGTGGCAATATCCATGGCAGACAAAAATAAAATACTCGGCATAGACATCGGCTCCATATCCGCGTCGGTGGTCGGTATGACGCCGGAAGGGGAGATATCGTCCTGCGACTATGCGATCCACTCCGGCAGAATAGAAGAGACCCTCGCCCGGATGCTGAAAAAACACGACCTGACCCCGGTCATCGGAATTGCGGCAACCTCGTCCACCCCCCCGGTCGTCAAAAGCGATGCGGTGTACGATTCGAGGGTTTCGGCTATCACCGCATCGAAGCGCCTCCACCCGGATGCGCGCTCCATACTGATCGTGGGCGGTGAAAAGTTCGGCCTCGTCCTGTTCGACGACCAGGGCAGGTATCTGAATTACCGCGCGAACACCTCGTGCGCGGCCGGCACCGGCAGCTTCCTGGACCAGCAGGCCTCGCGGCTCGGCCTCACGGGAATCGAGGAGTTCGACGAGATGGCACTGCGAAACCGAGGGAAGATGCCGAAGATAGCCTCGAGGTGCGCGGTGTTTGCAAAGACCGATCTTATCCATGCACAGCAGCAGGGATTCTCACTGGAGGAGATATGCGACGGCCTGTCGTTCGGCCTGGTAAAAAACATTGCGGACACCCTTTTCAGCAACCTTACTCCCGGGGGACCCATGGTCTTCTGCGGGGGGGTCTCCAGGAACCGATCGGTCAGGAGGCATTTCTCCCGACTCCTCGGGCTTGAGATCATCGCCGATGAATATTCGAGCTGCTACGGCGCGATGGGCGCCGCGCTCAGCCTGATCGGCGACGGTGCGTATGGTGAGGCGGAACGGTTCGCGCGCCCCGTTGACGTGATCACGCCCCGCGAAAAGAAAAAAAGCTATTTCTACGAGCCCTTGACTCTGAAAATGTCCGACTATCCCTCTTTTGAAAGCCTCGAGCGCTTTGAGTTCAACGCGGCCGTTACCGGCTTTCCGGTCCCGGTCGAGGTCGATGTATACGAGCGTCTCGACCAGGGAAGCGGGCACGGAGCCTACCTCGGCATCGATATCGGCTCCACGAGCACGAAAGCGGCGCTGGTCGACCGCAGCGGCCGGGTCCTTGCGGGCTTTTACACGCGCACCTCGGGGAGGCCGGTCGCCGCGGTCCAGGCCCTGCTGGAATGCATACACTCCCTGTTCGAACGCGCACACGCAATACTACAGATTATATCGGCCGGCACGACCGGCGCGGGCAGGAAGCTGATCGCGGAGGTGCTCGGCGCTGACGTGGCCCTTGACGAGATCACCGCGCACGCGCGCGCCGCGGTCGAGCTGGACCCGGACGTGGATACGATCATCGAGATCGGCGGCCAGGATTCGAAATTCACCACCCTCAGCAACGGGACGGTGACCTTTTCCGTCATGAACTACGTGTGCGCCGCGGGCACCGGGAGCTTCATCGAGGAGCAGGCGAAGATGCTCGGGTGCGCGCTTTCGGAAAGCTCGGGAATGGCGGAGGGAAGCAGGGCGCCGATGTCCAGCGACCGGTGCACCGTGTTCATGGAGCGGGACGTCAACCATTATCTTTCGTCAGGATACGGGGTGGGCGAGGTGCTCGCGTCCGTGCTCCACTCGGTCCGCGATAACTATCTCACCAAGGTGGCGATCGAAAAGAACATCGGGCAAAGGATTTTCTTCCAGGGCGCCACCGCGAAGAACAGGGCGCTGGTGGCGGCTTTCGAGCAGAGGCTCGGCAAGCCGATCATGGTATCGAAATTCTGCCACCTCACGGGCGCGGTGGGGGCCGCCCTTCACCTCCTCGACCTGAAATCGGAACAGACCCGCTTCAGGGGCATCGACCTTTACAAGAGCCCGATACCGGTCCGCAACGAGACCTGCGAGCTCTGCGCCAACCGGTGCACCATCACCAAGGCGGAGGTGAGGGGCGAGTCGGTCGCGTATGGATTCCTCTGCGGCAGGGACGACGACTCCCGGAAGCCCGCCGAAAAACACGCGTCATTCGATCTCCTCAGACTGCGGACCGATGCGTTTCAACGGACACGCACGGACGCGGCTGCAGGCGTGACCGTGGGTATTCCGGCCGCCCTGCACCTGTTTGACGAGCTCGACATGTGGGAGCATTTTTTCGAGCTCCTGTCGATTCGTACGGTTACCAGCACCCGGTACCGCGGGGGAATCGCGGAGGGGAAGCGCCTGGCGGGCGCTGAGTTCTGCGCTCCCCTCGCCGCCCTTCACGGCCACGTCAACTACCTGTCCGAAAGGGCGGATTATATCTTTCTCCCCTTTTATATGGAGGATCGTCAAAAGGACGGGAAGATAAAGAGAAACTACTGCTATTACACGCAGTATTCTCCCTCGGTGATTTTATCCGCTATTGAGATCAGGAACAGGGAAAAGATACTTACGCCCTTGATCCGATCCAATCGGGGAACGCTCCATCTCAAGCTCGAGCTCTACCGGTTGATAAAAAGGATAAAGGGAGGCGGGATCGGATTCATGCAGGTATCGGCTGCGTATGATTCCGCGTTTGAGCGGCACCGGGAGTCGCAGGAAAAGCTGAGGGGGATTTTTGTGCGTGAGACCGCGCATGCAAGCGACGTCGGCGTCGTGTTCCTCGGCCGTCCATACACCGTGCTCTCCCCATCGATGAACAACGGCATCCCCGGGATATTCGCACGGCACGGAATCAAGACCTTCTTTCAGGATATGCTCCCCCCCTTTCCTTCAGTAGGCACGGGGGATAGCGGGATTCTCACCGACGAGGTCCACTGGAAGTACGCCGCGGCCATCCTGGAGGCCGCGTCCGCGGTGGCGCGCATGCAGGGGGTGTATCCGGTGTTCATCTCATCCTTCAAATGCACCCCCGATTCGTACGCAGTCGAGTATTTCAAGAAAATCATGGACACCTTTCACAAGCCATACCTCGTCCTTCAGCTTGACGAGCACGACTCCTCCCTCGGGTACGAGACCCGGATCGAGGCGGGGATACGGTCGTTCAGGAACCACTTCCGGTCATCGGCGCGAACAAAGGGATCACCCCGTATCATCGAAAGGTCGGGGTTCACCGGGTCCGGGAAGGCGTTCGACGGCAGGACATTGCTTTTCCCCAATTGGGACTCCCTCGTCTGCAGCTTGCTTGAGGCGTGCCTCAGAAGCGAGGGCATCGACGCGCGCATCGTGCGCGAGGACCCGGGCTCCATAAAGAAGAGCATGCGCTTTAACACCGGCCAGTGCATTCCCCTCAACATCATCATCGAGAATTCGATCGAATACATCGAGCGCAACGGACTCGATCCGTCACGGACCGTCATATGGAGCCCCGATTCGAAGCTATCCTGTAATTTAGGGATGTTTCCCCATTACACGAAGTACATACTCGAATCGTACGGAAGGGGACTCGAGAAGATTCAGGTCTACAAGGGCGACGTGACCTTCGTCGACCTGTCCGTCCGCACCGCGGTCCGCTGCTACCCGGCCTACCTCTTCGGCGGCATGCTCAGGAGGATGGGCTGTTTCATCAGGCCGTACGAGCACCGCAGGGGGGACGCGGACGAAGCAGTATCCAGGGGAAGGGAAATCCTGTACGAGACGTTGCTCGGAAGCGGGCCGCTAGAGGGGGCCCTCGAAGACGTGATACGTCTTTTCGAGCGGATCCCGGTAACCAGGACGAACCGTCCCAAGGTCGCCATTTTCGGGGACCTGTACGTGCGGGACAACGACGTCATGAACCAGAATCTGATCAGGACCATTGAAGACAACGGTGGCGAGGCTGTCACCACGCCGTACAGCGAATATATCGGGATCGTGGCGCACCGCTACGTTAAAAAATGGCTCAGACAGGGCCTTATTTCAGACGCGGCCCTGGGCAAGGCCCTGATGAAGATGATGGACCATCTGAACGCGAGGTATTACAGGTATTTCAACAGGGTCCTGGGAGGGGGGGTGTTCAGGGTTCGCGATGATTCCGACAAGCTCCTTTCGCCCTTCAACCTGAGCCTGTACCATACCGGAGAGTCCATGGATAATATCCTTAAAATTTTTCATCTTGTTGAAACGCATCCTGACCTTTCCCTGTTCGTCCAGACGAATCCCTCGTACTGCTGCCCCTCGCTCGTGACCGAAGCCATGGCTGATGCGATCGAACGCATCACCGGCATACCGATCGTGACCATAGAATACGACGGGACCGGAGGCTCGAAAAACGACGATCTTATTCCATACCTGAAGTATCCCCGCCAGTTAAGAAAACGGGACTGCGGAAAAGCGGTATGACCCTGCACCAGGGGTAATTTTTTTTCCCATGTATGCACTAATTTGCAGCTTCGCAAAAGCTGACGAAAGAACGGTCTGAACGTTCAGTCCACATCGAAAAGCAAATCTTTGCTGCAATAAATTTTCGTAATTAGACAGTATTTACATTGACAGATATGGGCCAAATTTTATTTTTGCTTTAGTCATCAAAAAATGGATGGAGGCGGGTCGTAGCAGCGCATTCTCAAGGCGGATATATATAAAATTTTATGTATAAATTTTTATAAAAACTTATAAAAATGCTCATGCCTAATTACACCTTTTCCGCTTAATGCGCAAGAACCGATTCGCAGAATACAACGAAACGTTTAAAATCTAATTAAAGTTCAGAGTTAATTCTTACATCCGATTTATTGCAAAAAATGCTTAATAAGAATTTCCCAAGGCGACGCTGGTGCGTCCTGGACGCGAGGAAGCCGGGTGAATGAGAAGGATGAATTTTTTGCTTTAAAATCGTAGGAAATAACGCCGGGCAACATTCAAATTATTTTTACATGAGGGGGAGGTTTGTATGGCTTTAAATCCTTTGATAGATTCCAGGGATGTGCGATTCGTGCTTTTTGAAATTATCGAAATCGAAAAGTTCATGCAGAAATATCCGAAATACGCGGATTTTGACAGGGAAACCCTGGAGAGCACTCTTGATCTGGCTGAAAAGATCGCTGTCGAGAAGATATATCCCTTTTACAAGGACAGCGACAGGGAAGGATGCACGTACGTTCCCGAGACCAAGGAAGTCAAATTGCCGAAATCCTACAAGCAGGCGCTGGACGCGTTCTATGAGGCCGGCTTTTACGGCACGGTCGAGGATGCGGAGATCGAGGGCATGGGCATGCCCTCGGTCATGGGTTTATCGGTGAACGAGATCATCGGCGCCGGCAATAGCAATTTCACGATGTACCCCGGCCTTTCCCGGGGGTCCATGGAGCTCATACACGTGTTCGGCACACAGGAGCAGAAGGATTTATATATACCGAAGATGATGACGGGCGAGTGGGGGGGCACCATGTGCCTCACCGAGCCGGACGCGGGCTCTGACGTGGGAGCCCTCAAGACGAAGGCGATCCGCCAGAAGGACGGGACCTTCAAAATCGTCGGCCAGAAGATTTTTATTTCATGCGGCGAGAACGACTATTACAAGAACATGATCCACCCGGTGCTTGCCAGGATCGAAGGCGACCCGGCGGGTACCAAGGGCATCTCCATCTTCATCGTTCCGAAGATACGCGTGAATCCGGACCAGTCCCTCGGCGAGCCGAATGACGTGGTATGCGCGGGCATCGAGCACAAGATGGGGCTCAAGGGATCGGCCACCTGCACCCTCTCGTTCGGGGACAACGGGGACTGCATCGGATACCTGCTCGGCGAGGAGCGGAAGGGAATGAAGATCATGTTCAGGATGATGAACGGCGCCCGGCTCGGCACCGCGCTGCAGGGGCTGTGCGTATCGAGCATGGCGTATATGCACGCGGTCACGTACGCGAGGAACCGGGTACAGGGCGTGGAGGTGACCCAGATGCTCAATCCGGATGCAAAGGGCGTCACCATAAGCCACCATCCTGACGTCAAGCGGATGCTTTTGTTCATGAAGTCCCATGTCGAGGGGATGAGGTTCATCGTCTACTATCTCTCGCACGCGCTGAACGTGTCGATGATCGCGCAGGGAGAAGAGGCGAAGGAGGCCCTCGCCATCGCCGAGATCATGATACCGATCTGCAAGGCTGGTTTGACCGACAAGGGCGTGGAGGTCACCTCCGAGGCGATGCAATGCTACGGCGGTTACGGATACTGCCAGGAGTACCCGGTCGAGCAGATGATGAGGGATTCCAAGATCTTCGCCATTTATGAAGGCACCAACGGCATACAGTCCATGGACCTGACCATGAGAAAGATACTCATGAACCCGGAGCAGTACAACTACATGATCCTGAAAAAGAGGATACAGGAGGTGGTGAACAGGGCGAAGGGCATCGTGGACGACAAGTACGTGTCCCTGGTTGAGCGCGGGGTGGAGAAGCTCGACGAGGTCATCAACATGATGAAGGATCAGATGGCCAAGGGTATGTTCCTGCACCTGTTTATGAACGCGACCCCGCTCCAGAAGGCAATGTTCATGCTCTGCATGGCATGGGCTCACCTTTGGTCGCTCTCCCTCACGATACCGAAGATGAAGGAGCTGGTCGGCGACAAGAAGGGCGAGGAGCGTGAAAATTTCCTACAGGACAATCAGGAAGCCGCGTATTATTCGGGCAGGGTGCTCTCAGCGCAGTACTATATCGGAATGGAGTTTCCGAAATATTTCGGAAACATCGAGGCGCTGCTTTTCGGAGAGACCTCGGTGATCAAGGCGTCCGATCCGATATTCACGGGCGCGTTGGAACAGTAGAAACAATTTGTAGTGTATGAAAAAAAAAGCCGGCATGGTGCCGGCTTTTTTTGGGGGTATTTTTTTCACACCCCGGTAAAATATATATTGATAAAATCCCCTGGGGCAATGTATTATGTCGCATTAGATGTGCAATACAAACCTCATGATGCCGTGGAAAATTTTTATCGGGCCGCGTTCCCGTTCGTTACATTTATGGATAATAACGAAACGGAGGACACGAACATGATGCAAGGCATGTTGTTTCAGAATCAGGTCCGGCGGGCCGATTGCGCTTCATTGACGGATAAAGAAAGGCTCCACGCGGTCGCGATATCGGTCGTCTCATCGCCCTGTTTGCATGATGTCTGGAAAATGATTTCATTCTCCGCCCCTTCCGCAATCTTCACGAAAATATCGGACCGCCGGTCATTGACGACGCAGGAATATCTCATCGAAAGCTACTCGGCGAGTCCTCTGGAAGCCGCCGAAAAAATCATGGAACGGGCGGCCTCGAAATCGATTAAGGTGCTCACCTACTGGGACGAAACGTATCCGCCCCTTCTCAGGGAGATACAGCAGCCGCCCCTGGTCCTGTATGTGAGGGGCCGCATCGACGCTGCAAGCGCGGTCGCGGTGGTCGGAACCCGTAAATCGGACCCGCGGTCCGCTGCGAACGCAAGGCGCATCGCCGCCGATCTGGCCTCCGCCGGGATCACGGTCGTGAGCGGAATGGCGGTCGGCATCGACCGTGAAGCGCATTGGGGCGCGCTCGATGCGGGCGGAAGAACCGTCGGGGTCCTCGCCAACGGGATCGACGTCGTGTATCCGGCGGCGAACCGGGACCTGTACCACAGAATCGAATCCGCGCCCGGATCCGGCTTCGTCTCTGAATACCCCCCGGGGATTCGGGGAGGGAAATGGGCCTTTAGCAGGAGGAACAGGATCATCAGCGGGATGTGCGCGGGCACGGTCGTGGTGAAGGCGGGAATACGCAGCGGCGCCCTCATCACCGCCCGGCACGCGGCAGACCAGAACCGTGAGGTGTTCGCCTGCCCGGGCAATTCATTCGACGAGGAGTATGCCGGGTGCCACGAGCTCATCCGCAGCGGTGCAGTCCTTGTATCCTGCACCGGGGACATATTGAGCGAGCTTCCCGCCTCGTGCGGATTCGCGGGAGTATCCTGCGCGCAAAACGGGCCGATGGTGGAGGAGTACGCACATGCACCCGGCGAACCCGACGGCGACCGGTATCCGGACGATTCATTGGAGGGGAGGATACTCATGCTCGTGTCAGGCCGTAATTACGATATCGATTCCATCATACGCATGGTCTCCGCTTCTCCCGCGGAGGTGAACGAGGCGGTCATCTCGCTCGAGCTTTGCGGCAGGATCATGAGGAACGGGAACATGATTGCGGGACGCTGAGCGGGGATGCCGGGATGAAAGTTAAAACAGCGTTCATCGTCCTTCTTTCCGTGCTGATTCTGGTTTCGTTTTTCCAGATGTTCTCCATCCCGCCTTACGCACGCGACGTTTTTCCTGTGTACAAATCCGGATATTTCGAAGAGCTCGAAAAAGGCTTCCGGATCATCGCAGATTCCTTCATCGGGATCAAATCGATGGCGCGTCCGGAATATGCCTGGATATTTCTTTCCGACCTGCGCGTCTCGCGCGGGATACAGGTGAAGGTGTATGACTCCATGGGATACATCGTGCCCGCGCCGGGGGAACGGCGGGGGAAGCCGGACGAGGAGGTGGTCCGGGCCATGGATTCAATGACCCCGGGCATTCGTTCGGAGATACGGGGAAGCAGGTACGTGACGCTGCTTCCCCTTTTCGTGCGGGGCGAATGCAGGTTCTGCCATGCGCGCACCAACAGGCGCGGGGTCATCGGCGTGCTCAGATTCGAGCGCCGGTTTAACGCGGGCGTATACTATACCTCGGAGCGGATCATGATTTTCGTCATCATCACCGCCGTGCTCGTTGTTTTGCTCTACGCGGTCGTACGATGGGACCCGGGCAGAAGCATAAAAGAACTATTTGACAAATAATTGCATATATTGCCAGTGGTTATGGACTAAAAATTGAAACATCGTGCAGGATTGCATAATCTTAAACCCAGGGTCGGATATGA
The DNA here is from genome assembly GCA_964529965.1 of uncultured Leptospirales bacterium. GTDB lineage: Bacteria > Spirochaetota > UBA4802 > UBA4802 > UBA5550 > RBG-16-49-21. The sequence continues at coordinate 21,388 of CAZHAD010000010.1, forward strand.
ACAGGAAAAACAACAACGGCAAGACGGACACGCTGGTGATCGTCGAATCGCCCTCTAAGGCGAAGACGCTCCATAAGTACCTGGGGAAGGATTACGTCGTGTCGTCCTCGGTCGGCCACATCATCGATCTTCCGAAATCAAGGCTCGCGATAGACGTGGACAACAATTTCAAGCCGGAGTATATAACCATACGGGGCAAGGCGAAAATTCTGAACGAACTGAAGAAACAGGCCTCCGGAGCGAGGCGCGTGCTTCTCGCAACCGACCCCGACCGTGAGGGCGAAGCAATCTCATGGCACCTCTCAAACGCGCTTGCGGGGAAAAACGGCGATATTAAAAGGATCGAATTCAATGAGATCACCGAGCATGCGGTCAGGGAGGCGATATCCCATCCGCGGGAAATCAACATCGACCTGGTGAACGCGCAACAGGCACGAAGGATACTTGACCGGATCGTGGGTTATTATATAAGCCCGATTCTCTGGAGAAAGGTGAAGAAGGGCCTGTCGGCGGGACGGGTCCAGTCGGTCGCGCTCAAGGCCATATGCGACCGGGAGCGTGAGATCAACGATTTCATTCCGGAGGAGTACTGGGACTTGAACGTGGACCTGGTTCACGGCGGCAAAACATTCAAAGCGCAGCTCTCGCTGTACCGAAACGAAAAGATAAGGATATCAAGCAGGCAGGAGGTCGATTCCATACTCGATTACCTGAAGGACAAGCCCTTCATCGTAAAGGACGTAAAGGTTCAGGAGCGTAAGAGGAGGCCCCCGCCTCCCTTTATTACAAGCAAGCTTCAGCAGGAAGCGGCCAACAAGCTTGGCTTTACCTCTCAGAAGACCATGATCATCGCCCAGCAGCTGTACGAGGGGGTTGACCTCAGCGGCGAAGGTTCTACCGGCCTTATCACCTACATGCGTACCGACTCCACGCGCGTCGCGGAATCCGCGCTCCACCAGGTGCGCGCATATATACTCGACGAATACAAAGCCGAATATCTTCCCGAAGCCCCGAACTTTTATTCGAACAAGAAGGGCGCGCAGGACGCGCATGAGGCGGTCAGGCCGACGCTGGTATCGCGCGCACCTGAATCGATCAGGCAGGACCTGACAAGAGACCAGTACAGGCTGTACGATCTCATCTGGCGGCGGTTCGTGGCCTCTCAGATGACCCCGGAGGAATCGGAGGTGACGACCGCGGGCATAGAGGCGGGTGACTACCTGTTCCGTTCGACCGGGAGCAGGGTGCTTTTCAAGGGCTTCACCGTCTTGGACAGGGCCGACAAGACGGAACGAACGACCCTGCCGAACCTGGCAGCCGGGGACCGGGTGACGGTAGGGCAATTTCTTCCCGAGCAGCATTTCACCACGCCCCCGCCGCGCTACAACGACGCTTCCCTGGTCAAGTTTCTCGAGGAGTCGGGAATAGGGAGGCCGTCGACCTATGCGCCCACCATCAACACCCTGTTCAAACGGTATTATGTGACCAGGTCCGGGAGGCAGCTTCACCCGACCGTGCTGGGCGCGCTCGTCAACGATATCATGAACAAGCACTTCGCCCCCCTTGTGTCGGTCGATTTCACCGCGAACATGGAGGACAAGCTCGACCATATCGAGGACGCCAAAACCGACTGGGTGGGGATGCTCGCCGATTTCTACGGTCCGTTCAAGTCCACGGTGGACGATGCCGAGCATAACATCGAGGAGATGAAGGGGATCCTTAACGAGGAGACCGATATCACCTGCGAGTTATGCGGCCGTAAGATGGTCAAGAAGATGGGCAAATACGGATTTTTCCTCGCCTGCTCGGGCTTTCCCGAATGCAGGAACTCCAAGTCCCTCCCCCTGGGCAAATGTCCGCGGTGCGGCGCCGGAGACGTCATCAAGCGCTCGTCGAGGAAGGGGAAGGGCGGCACTTTCTACGCCTGTTCGAATTACCCCGGATGCGAATTTTTCACCAGGGACACTCCGGCCGAGAGGCAGTGCCCGCGGTGCGGCAGGCTGCTGTTCAAGAAGATGATCAAGGGGAAAGGCGAGAAGAACATATGCTTGAACGAAGCGTGCAATTACCAGATCGAGCTCCTTGACGCGAAAACCCCTTACAACGGCGCGTATCAGAATAAGAACGGCAACGGGCAGAACGGCGCATGACCGCCGAGATTGATCAATTTTTACGATACCTTTCAAACGAGAAAAACTCTTCGGTGAAGACCTGCGAATCGTACGGCAGGGACCTTCTCCAGTTTTACCGGTTTCTGTGCGGCGATCTTGGGGAGAATCTCCGTGAACGATACGGGGTCCGCGTCCAGGCGCAGGACGATGACATTCCCACCGAAGGTATCGCCGCGGACGATATCACGGGATTTATCGAGTTTTTGTATGATCGCGGATTCAAACGCTCGAGCATTGAGCGGAAAATCGCATGCCTGCGTTCATTCTTCGGCTTCCTCAGCAGACGCGGATTCATTTCCGCCGACCCCTCGTCGAGGGTCGGGTACCCTAAAAAGGAATCGAGGCTTCCGAAGTTCCTTCACCTGAACAGGATCAACGAGCTGATGGGTTTCGAGCCCAACAGTTTCATCGATTTCCGCGACAGAGCGGTACTGGAGACTTTTTATTCAACCGGCGCACGGGTCTCGGAGCTGTGCCTCGCCGACATGGCCGATCTCGATATGGCCGGCGGAAGGCTGAAGGTATACGGCAAGGGTGCGGAGGAGAGGATCGTGTTTCTTACCGGAGGTGCGGTCGATTCGATACGGGCGTATCTGGCGGACAGAAGAAAGAAATTCGGGGCGGTCTCTGACCCGCTTTTCGTAAACAGCCGCGGACGAAGGATCACGGTGCGCGGGGTCTATAATATCGTCGCCGGTCGCGCCAAAAAAGCCGGTCTGATCGAGCGGGTGTCCCCGCACTCGCTCCGCCACAGCTTCGCCACCGAGCTGTTGAACCAGGGGGCTGATATCCGGGCGGTTCAGGAGATGCTGGGTCACAAGCACCTGTCGACGACACAGGTGTATACCCACACGACCCGGGAGAGGCTCAGGAGGGTTTTCGAAAAATACCACCCGCACTCAGGAAAGAGGAGTGAGGATTAAGCAGGTGCGCTCCTATTTCACGCCGCGCGCGATGATCCCGCCCCCCAAGCAGAGATTGCCGGTTATTCCCACGATGTCATGGCCAGTTTGTTTCAGCACAATTGCGGCGACCGATGAATCGATTCCGCCGCTCATCGCCACTGCTATTCTCATGGCCGGACGCCGTCCTCGTCAAAAAGAAAGCCCTGAAACGTGCCGCGCCGCAGAAATTCGCATTCTATCTCCTTCACCACGGTCCCCTTATCGAGGCTCCATCGGGGCGCGACCAGGGTGGACTCCTCCCGCTCTCCCAGGAGGCGGTGAACGAGGATACGGGGGGATATCCGCTCGATGAAATCGCAGAGGAGGGATACGTATTCCTTCTGTGTCAGGGGGATCATCAGGCCGTCGCGGTAAAGCCTTTCAAGCCCGGTGTCCCGTATTACGTGAAGATGGTGGAATTTCACCCCGCTCACTTTCATTGCTTTCAATGCATGCGCCGTTTCCATCATCTCCTTCCAATCCTCTCCCGGTATGCCGAGAATGAGATGAACGCACACCGGAATGCTTCGCCCCGCCGCGCGATCAATCGCGCGTACCGTATCGCCGTGGGTGTGGCCGCGGTTCAAAAATTCAAGGCTTTTATCGTGGATCGTCTGCATGCCTATTTCAAGCCACAGCTCGAACCCGTCTTTCCGGTAGGAGGAGACGAGATCAAGCGTCTCATCCGGAAGGCAGTCGGGCCTTGTTCCTATCATGAGGCCTATGACGTCCTTCTGCCGAACCGCCTGGTCATACAGGACTTTAAGACGGTCGACAGCGCCGTGGGTGTTGGTAAATGCCTGGAAGTAGGCGATGTATCTGGTTGCGGCGTCGGCGCGCTTGAAGTTCTTTTTTGCCGATTCCATCTGCTCCGGTATGGTCGAGCCGGCCGTTCCGGGAGACGCCGATCCGTCCCTTGAGCAGAACATGCAGCCGCGGCCGTCCGCGCCTATGCGGTTCGGGCATGAGAGACCGGCGTTTATCGGGATCTTGAGGACCCTTGTGCCGTAAGTATCCCTCAGATAATCGCTGAAATAGTAATAGGGTTTGCCGTGCCAGTTTCCCTTGTTAAAGCGCCCTGTCCCTGGTTTCATGTGCAAAATATGAATTTTTCAGATACTGGTGGTTCTGGTAACGTCTGGGATCGAGAACCACGTTGCGTACATATTCAGCACGGGAAACGTTGAGATTTTTGTCAAGCGTTACAATGTATATGCCGGGGACGAATTTGATTTTCACCCTTACGCGTTTCCAGATTGCGATATTCCGCTTTTTTTTCCTTGAATATACGATCACTTTTTTATGCACGAATCGAGAGGCGTTTTTAAAAGATTGTACCAGCTTCTCGATCTTCTTTGGCCCGGGGTCAAGGGCTAGCCTGATCGAGGCCTCCAGGCCCTGGTTTTCCTCGACGGGAAAGATGATGCGCCTTGACAAGGGCGCTCTTGCGGCAATGGGCGCCGGTGCCGGCTTTTTCAGGGAGGCGTGAACGGGCTTAATCGTCTGAGAGGGTTTTAAACCGCCGGTGTCCGGGAGCTCTCGATGATACTTCTCGCGGAGGACCGAAAATATGGGCGCCGTGTGAAGCGCCTGTCTTGCCTTCAGGAGATACCTCCCGGCGGTCTTGTAATGCTTCCTCCTCTTGTACCGGCGGGCGATATCATAATACCTGCACGACAGGGCGAGGCTGTTCCTGATGTGGGTATAAAAATCGGTGTATTGGGAATATTTTGCGCCCGGGTATTTTTTTTCCATCGCGCGTATCACCCTTACGGCGCTCGAGCTGTTGCCGGTTTTTATATAATATACCGCCACCCGCGCAAGCTTCAACAGATCGATCCGGTCATTTGATATTTCATCGGTTTTTCTGACCGTCGAGCCGGAGATGTCAACGCCGAACGCCTTCTGTATTGTTTCTATGAGGGAGCTATACTGCGCATGTACGATTTTTTTGATATATTCGGGATCGCGGAGCTTTTTTTCCTCTTCCGGGTTTGAGATGAACCCGGATTCGTAGATGATCGATACGGGGAAATCGACGAAGTAGCAGAACCTTGTGTCCCCCACCGCGCCGAAATTCCAGCTGTTCGGCCTGAAGCCTTCCGCGACGAGCTTCTTCTTAAGATTCAGCGCGTAGTCCATTGAAAAGCCGCTGGCGTCCAGCCTGTTGTACAGGGTGAGAAATCCGGAATAGGTGTCTTTGACATACTGCAGCACCCTCCAGCCGTAACGGTTGCGCGTGATGTGTATTCCCGGTAGATTGATCCTTCCGTCCGCCTTATACAGCACGGATATGTTGTTAAGATGCTCGGATATGATTATAAACGCCCTGGACTTGTCTGCAAGCTGGACGGTCGTCGTGAAGGGAATGTCATGGTAGATTTCGCTTTTTCCCTCAAGAACATTCATGAAATCGTCGGTGGATCCGACTTCAATGAAGCGGTTATTTTTAAGGAGGCCGTACATCATCCTTGAGATTATGATCGAATAAAATTCTTCGGGAAGATTGGTGCAGCTCAATCGATGAGTCGCTTCACCGCCCTGCCACCGGCCGTCAGGAAGCAAGCCGTGGGCGGGATCGAAAAAAATTCTCAGCTTTTTTCCGTTTAAAAGCTTATCGTACAAGCCGACGTAGGTATCGTCTATTCGGTTGATAATTTCAGCAATCCTGCTTCGATGCACCTCGTTTTTTTCGCCGTTGAGCACGCGCATGATTGTGGCGGACTGAGGGTGTTCGATTGTGATGGATTGAGAGGAATATGACTCCCGCCATAGACAGAGAATGAGAAAAAAGGAGAATATGACAGAATACCACCAACGATTCATAGCGCACCCAAGGACATGATCAATTAAATAAACAGTAGTACAATTAGTGTTCAGCAAAAAGATAGATTCTATTTATTATATCGTATAATTTGAATAAAATATTTGATTTTTATTTAATTAAATATATAAAATACACTGTCCCGGCACGCCGGGACCGCGAGGGTATTTTATCTGCACATATGCCGGAGCGCGAGGTGATGAAAAATCAATACGTAAAATATGAAAAATTATCCACCGAGATCAAGCATGAGATTACGGAATACCATAAATCCATAATGCAAAGCAAAACCGGCGTCACATTTGATGAATCGATGAACCAGTGGTTCGGCTTGAAGTTTGATGAATGGCTCATACGAAACTACGGCATGTCGGACAAGATGAGCGGACGAAAACACTTCAGGATGAATATAGAAATTCCGATCCGGGTCATCGAAACCCTGATTGAATCCTCAAGCGATGACACCAATGCCTTGGATTTCGTGGGAAAGATCATCAATATAAGCAGGGGGGGGCTCTATTTCAGGTATGGGAGGCCTATCGAGGTATCCTCGATAATCAAGGTTATCATCGATTTTAACAATGTAGATAAGGAATTAAGCGAGGTCGAAGCGCTTGCTATGGTGGTCCGGACCGAAAAGGTTAACGAAGAATATGGAATCGGGATCATGTTCAGCAGCATATACGGTGACAACAAGGAGCTGCTTGATACCTTTATTTTAAAGAATTTATCATACTACATCTATTCCGAAAACCTTCCGAGCGATCGATAGCCTGATCGGGTATTCCGTTTCCTATCGATTGCAGGATATAAGCCCCCTCCTGCCAAAAGCGGCATCACCAATGTTATTCCATTGCGCCGATGAGTGCGTCAATCTGCTTCTTGAAGCCGTTCCTTGTTATTCTGTATCCGATTACGAGGGAGTTCTTTTCATCATAGTATACAAAGGCGATGGAGCCTTTCCCTACAATGCCGTTAAGCTCGCCCGTGAGGCGCGCTCTGTGCGCTTCTATACGCGTGTTACCTTGTCCCAAACCTTTCGTGTGCAGCCATCTCTTGAGGCAATAATCAGCCAGGCTTTCCACCGCCATTTTTCTGAAGTCGGCCGTCTTTGATTTCAGGTATGCGCTTTCACGCTTGGCTACGAGACCCGGCGCATTCTCATCGGGCTCTATTTTTAGTATTGCCTGATAACAATCGGCAGAGATAAATCCGCTCGTTTTGATGTTAAATCCCCCCTTCCTCTGGAACGAGCAGGATCCGGCGTATGCGGCGAGCAACGCCAAGACGCAGAATGAGGCGAAACCCCTTTTCATGGGCGCACGAACGGCTTGTCGATTGATAGTATCATGCCATGTCCTTTACCAAGCAGGGCCGTCGGCCGCTTTTTTATTCATGCTTCAGAATCGCGATTATGTTTCTGATTTCCCTGGCCCTCGGATGGTCCGGCCTGAGCGCGAGCAGCTTTTCGAAGTGCAGCAGGGCCTTTTCTTTGTTTTTGAGGTTACGGTAATATAGCATCCCCAGCTCTTCATGAGCGTCATACAGTCGTTTGTTGATTTCGAGGGATTTTTCGAACGATCGGACGGCCTCTCCATAATTACCCGAATCGCGGTAGGAGAGCCCGAGGAAAAATTGCGTCTTTGCGTCCGTCGGTTTTACCGCCAGGGCAGCCTTGTATTCATTTATGGCAAGGGCGTACGCCTTGGATTCTCGATACGCATTTCCGAGGTTATGATGTGCGGCGAAGGAATCCGGGCTCTGTACCAGGGCTTTTTTGTAACAATCGATCGCCCTTTCGTACTGCCCGCTTTTTGCGTACAGCGCTCCGAGGTTGATGTACGGTTTGATGTCCTTGGGATCCAGTTCGATCGCCCGAGAGTAGAATTCGGTCGCCTTGGCGCTGTCTCCCAGGGCCTCGTATGATTTCCCCATTTCATAATAGGGTGCGTGGTCGTTTTTTCTAAGATCAATTGCTCTGGAAAACATCGGCATGGATTTTTGATATTCCTTCTCGCGCGCGTATACCAGGCCGAGGTTGAAGTATGATTGATAATCCTCGGGTTCAAGCTCAAGGCTTCTTTTGTACAGCCTCTCGGCGTTTGCGTAATCCTTCATGTCATGATAGGTCTCCGCAAGCTTGAAGTTCGTGTAAGGATTATTCGGCCGGTATTCCAGGTCTTTTGAAAAATATACAAGTGCGTTCCGGTAATCCTTGACCTCCAGGTATAAATCCCCGAGATTGACGTATGCGCGGGTCAGAGAAGGATCCTGGGAGACGGCCGTAAGGAAGTTATGAATGGCGGCCGACCTGTCACGGGTACGGGAATATGACAGGCCCCGCGAGTAATACGCCTTCGGAAATTTTGGCTTGAGCCTGATTGCGATTCCGAACGAGCCTATCGCCCTCCTGTATTGCTCCTGTATATATTGAATGAGCCCGAGATAGTAGTAGGCGTCGGCTCGGCGGGGATTTGCCGCGGCCGATTTTTCGAACGATGACGCCGCCTTGCCGTATGATTTTTTGTTATAATAGATCCTCCCAAGCCAGTAATGCGAGTGATCGTCGTTCTGGTCGATTTCGATCGCCTTTGTGTACGCCTCTATCGCGCCGTCGAAATCCCTCTGATTGCGCATCTGGTCGCCGATCTCCCTCCAGTTTACGGCCCTCGGACCGGACTTGCCCGCCTTTGCAGCCGCTCCTCGTTTTTTTTCTGATATGTTGGTGAGTGAGCCGGTCCCTGAATCCTCCATGGTGACCGCCTTGTGCTTCTTCAAGGTTTCCCTTGAAGCGGGCTTTTCATTGTCCGACGCGATCCTTTTGCCGCTCTTTTTTAACATGGACGCGTATTTTCGCCTCAAATTGCGGTCCCTGCTGTTATATGAAAGGGCTCGTTTATAATAGCCTGCTGCCTTGGCGTAATCACCCTGCGCGGCGTATATGTCGCCGAGGCGTTCGGCTGCGGCCGCGTCGCCGGGGTTCGCCTCCAGGGCTTTTTCAAAAGATCTGACCGCAGCTTCGCGCTCGCCCAGCCTCAGGAGCGCTTCGGCAAGCCCGCAGCGGTACTTAGAATTGCCCGGATTTTTTTCAACCGCCTTCTCATAGTTGTTCTTCGCATCCCTGTATTTTTTTATTTTGTAATACAGGTCGCCGAGATTATAGTATCCTTCAGGATCGTTTGGATTTGCGGCGATGCCTTCCTTAAGCACGGCGATGGCGCCCCGCGTGTCGCCCTTGCGGAGCCTCTGTCGTGAGATGTTCCGATAGCTTTCCTGGTCCTTTGGAGCAACCCTTTTTGCAGCCCGGTACTCGCCCAGGGCCTTGATGAATTTTTCCTGATCGTCGTAGACGTTTCCGAGCCTGTTGTACGCGGATGGGTAGGCAGGACGGTATTGTTTGGCCTTTTTGAATGTCTCGATTGCGTTATCGTAATCTCCGAACAGGGCGTATGCATGGCCGAGCTCGTTCAGCGCCTCATAGTTTTCAGGGTCCAATCTCAGGGCTTTTTTATAATAATCGATCGACTTCCTGATTTCACCGAGGGACTTGTACAGGGTCCCGATTTTAACGAGCGAGTGAACGTCCGCAGGGTCCGCTTCAAGCACGCGGGAATATGCCTCAATCTGCTGCAGGCGCCTGTCGACGATGTCGTCCGAGGCGCGCGGTGCGTGAACAACTAGCAGCGCGACGCCGCCCGCCGCGAGAAGAAACAGCAGCACCCCGATGCCTATCATGTATTTATTCCGATTATGGTAGTATCTCATGTCCGCCTCTATAATGCGTCGTCAAGATATAGGCCCTCAAGCTTTCGCTTTGTTTTTTTCCCCTCATGTCCCTCCTCTTTATCGGTCGACTTGTGCGTCACCCTGTCAATGTTCAGACCTCCCAGGAGAAGAGCTTCCTCGATGGAGATGTCGCTGTCGAGGGGGGGAATGACGAAATTTGGATTTTTGAGAAGTGCTATCACCCGTTTGATTTTTTCATACTGGGGATCATCGGGGGCAATTTCCAGAAACTTCTCCCAGTTCTCAATGGTGTTTTCCTTGTCGCGGAGAAGCATGAGGTAGGTGAGGCCGATATGATAGTAGGCGAATTTCAGCCTCTTGTCAGTATCAATGGCCTTTTTAAAATAGCGTACGGCCTGCAGCCCGTTTTTTTTATGATAATAAACCTGGCCCATGCGGAAATAATTGGTGCCCGATGCCGGATTGATTTCAATGCTTTTTTTATACTGATCCAGCGCCTCATCGTAGCGCTTTTTTAGCAAATAGATGTCCCCCAGATACGTATACGCCAGAAAGTTTCCCGGGTCCTCCTCGATTATTCTTTGCAAGAGGGGCCTGGCCGCATCGAAGTTTTTTTTAAAAAAATACGCAGACGCCTTGTCAAAGAGCTCGTTGTTATTTTTTGGTTCCTGGGCGTGAAGATCGGGAGCATATGCCAGGAGGATCGTAACAAGAATATATGAGCAAGCCTTGCATTTCATCAGATTATGGGGTCCTGTTTATTCGTTCGATTCATCTCGTTTTTCTTTTGATCGAGTATGATCAATGAAATTCCCGATTCGGCGATGAGATCCTCCGCGAACGGGTCGTTGTACGCGGACCTGCATATTATCTTTTTAATCCCGCTGTTGATGAGCATCTTCGTGCATATCGAGCAGGGCTGGTGCGTAACATAGATGGTCGCGCCCCTGATCGACACCCCGTGCAGCGCAGCCTGGATTATCGCGTTCTGCTCGGCGTGCAGGCCCCTGCACAGCTCGTGCCTCTCTCCGGAAGGCACGTTGTATCTGGTCCGCAGGCATGTCTCATCGGTGCAATGTGCAACACCCGTCGGGGCACCGTTGTAGCCGGTCGAAAGAATCCTTTTATCCATGACGATGACGGCCCCGACGCTTCGCCTGATGCAGGTCGACCTCGTGGCCACGTCCTCCGTGATGTTCATGAAATATTCGTCCCAGTCCGGCCGTGCCATTAGTCCACCTCGTAACTGAACGGCAGGGATGTTGAAATCCGGTCGTCGGTATTAAGCTCGATTTCCGCAACAAGAGGAATGCGCTTTTTCCCGAGCCCGAGGAGGGACCTTCCCTTGTGCCGGGCGTTTCCGGATCGCCGCTCGTAGATTTTTTTTAAAACCGACGCTTCAAGCATCTCTGCCAGGGTTTTCGTGCCGCCGGGCTTAACGGTCAGCGTCCTGACGTGCTCGCCGAACGGCATCGTATACACGGGGGTATCGTTTTGGTACAGGACGATGCGTGCGAGATGGTCATGAAAATGAAGCGTGGTGTCTTTTTCATTCAGCGACTTGATCGTCAGGGAGAAGTAGTAATTCCCCGATTCCCTGTTCCTCGCTTCAGAAAATCTGAACTGGAGGCCTTTGTATTTAAAGACCGAAGTTCCGTAATCCTCAGGTTGTTTTTTGTTGACATAGAGGAGTATGAGCAGCGCAAGCAGGAGGAGATTTATAAATAAAACGCCGCCTGAAAGCTTTCTTTTTTTGGACGATTTTTCGGCGACCGAGGATGACCTGAACCTTTTCAGGATCTGATCTGCGGGCGATATTTTTTTTTTATCTTCTTCATTCGGCATGGTTATCCCTGCGATGCGGCATAATGAGTTGGTTTCCGCCGATTCGGGATCGATGTCAAGAAATTATTAGTCCATGGGATTGAATCAGGCTGAGCTGCAGATTCAAAATTTCCATTGCCTCTGCGGCGTGTCCGTCCCCGAATTTTGGCGAACGGAACGGGTCGGCAAAGCGGGGCAGGGCGGCTCTTACGCGCTTTTTTCAAGCTCCCGAATTCCCTTCAGGATGAGCCTGTACTCTTTTGAATCGATGTCAAAGGTACTCAGATACTGTTTAAAATATTCCAACTGCTCGCGCTTCCATTTATTCATGTCATGATTTCCTTTCACCAACGCTGACCTTCTTCGAGAAGCTTCCTGTTATTGATATCGGTAATTTTTTGAATATACTTGAGGCCGTTTTGATGAATGCGATAAAATACCCCGCAGCGTGCCGCGGGGTATTTTATCGCCTGCAATGTTACAATGCGGCTGATTACTCGCACAATTCGTACAGCGCGGCTGCTCCCATTCCGCCGCCGATGCACATCGACTCCACGCCGTATTTCACGCCCTTTTTCCTCATGTTGGAGATCAGGGTCGCCGCAAGCTTGGAGCCGGTGCAGCCGAGCGGGTGTCCCAGGGCTATGGCGCCCCCGTTAATATTGACCCTTCTCGACTGGCTGTCGACCGTCCACTCCTTCTTGTCTCCGAGGCCGACCTGCTGGGCGCAGTAATATGCCTGGGAGGCGAAGGCCTCGTTTATCTCGAACAGGCCGATATCGTTGATGCTCTTGCCCGTCATTTTCAGAAGCTTTGGTATGGCAACCATCGGTCCCAGTCCCATTTCGTCCGCCTTGCATCCAGCGGTCGTGTATGCGACCAGCTTTACGAGCGGCTTGACCCCATATTTGCTCAGGGCGGCCTCGCTCATGATGACGTTCACCGCCGCTCCGTCCGTTGTCTGGGATGAGTTGCCTGCGGTGACCGTACCGTTGGCGGCGAAAGCGGGCCGCAGCTTCGCCAGGCCCTCCATCGTCGTATCCGGCCTCACCCCGTCGTCAAAATCCTGCACGAACGTCTCGCGCACGATGGTGCCGTCCGGCTTTTCAACAAACCGATCGGCCCGGGTGGGGATTATTTCGGTAAACCATTTATTTTTCTGGGCTTCGGCGGCTTTCATTTGGGAATGATAGCCGAATTCGTCCTGCATCTCCCGGGTGATCTTGTATCTGTTGGCCACGTTCTCCGCAGTGATCCCCATTGAGATATATACGTCCGGTTTTTCTTTCGCCCAATCAGGCAGCGGCCGCGGCAGGTTTCCGCCCATCGGCACGGTCGACATGGACTCAAGCCCGCCGGCCATGCAGACATCGGACCACCCGACCATTATCCGCATGGCGGATTGTGCGATCGCTTCAAGGCCGGACGCGCAGAACCGGTTAACGGTTGCGCCGGTCACTGCATCAGGGAAATGGGCGATCTGTACCGCAATCCTTCCTAAATTCAGCCCCTGCTCCGCCTCGGGGAACGCGCAACCCAGCATGAAATCATCAACCGCTCCCTTTTCGATTCCGGCCTTTTCAATTGCGGCGTCGATAGCCTGGACGATCAGCTTTTCAGGCCTGGTTTGAGCGAGGGCTCCCTTGCCCCGCCTGCATCCGGGCGTTCTTACGGCACTTACTATATATGCGTCTCTCATGGTTTCCTCCTGTATTCAATATAATTGTTATATCAGCAACGGTTTGCCGGTGGTAAGGATATGCTCGGCCATTTTTTGGGTTTCCTCAGTTTTCCAGAGATCAACAAATGCCTCGCGCTCCAGTTTGCTCAGATAATCCTCTGATACGAGCTGACCCTGTTTGGCCTCCCCTCCGGTCATACAGTAGGCGATCTTTGTGCCTATAAATTCCACGTGCTTCGGCACGTAGCCGCCTATTCTTAAATTCTGGAAACTGCCCCATATCATGCCCTGGCCTTCCTGACCCATTACCGGATATTTCTTCGGGGTCGGGGGAGTGTACCCGTCCTCAACCATACGAAGGATTTCTTTTTTCGCCTCGCCGATAAGGTTGTCCTTATTGAAAACGATCTTGTCCGTGGGTCTTAAAAATCCCGACTTTCGGGCTTCGTAGGCGGACATCGAAACCTTTGCCTGAAAAACATTCGTGAACGCCGATGTGAAGTATGCGCCCCAATCGGCGACGCTTACGCTGCCGGGAATGGAATCCGCAAACCGCTGCCACAGGTGCATCATGCCGCAACCGCCGGGAAGCAGGCCCGCTCCTATCTCCACAAGGCCCATATTGAGATCTATGTGGGACACGATCTTGTCGGAGGCAAGGCAAAATTCAGCCCCGCCCCCCAGGGTCAGCCCGAACGGGGCGGCCACGACCGGTATGGGAGCATATTTAAGCCCCAGCATCATTTTGTGGAGATCTTTAATCATCGTGTCTATCCCGGAAAAATCCTTGGCCTTCGCCTTAGCTCCCATGAAACCGAGATCGCCGCCTGCCGAAAATGCGCCGGGCATCCCGGTAGCCTGGTTGCCAAGCACAAGGCCTACGCCGTTTTTAATGGCGTATTCCAGACCTTCAACAACCATCTCTCCCATTTCCCCGTTGATCGCATTCATTTTTGTATGAAACTCGACGTTGAATACGCCGTCGCCTAAATCAACAATTGAAGCAGCGGCATTCTCTTTGACTGTTTTTTTATTGTTCTTGAGGTTAATGAGCGATATGGCAAGCGGGCTCGTTACGATCTCTTTATATTTGCCGGATTTAAGATCGTAATACATCTGTTTTCCTTTTTCTATCTTGTAAAAGGTTTTATAACCTTTTTCAAGCATAGCCAGGACTTTTTTGGGAACCTTCATCCCTTCTTTTTTCATTCTGGCTACGGATTTTTTTATACCTATAGCGTCCCATATCTCAAAGGGACCCATCTCATTATTGTAGCCCCATTTCATCGCTTTATCGATTTCTACGATGGAGTCGGCTATCTCCGGGATCTTGCTCGCTGCATAAATGAGACCGCCGGAGATAACCTTCCATGCGAACAATGAGCCATTATCGGTTCCATAGACCATGATGTTCAGCTTATCAACCAGATTGGTAGCTTTTTTCGCTTCCGCGAGGCAGGGGAAACTCGCTTTATCGTACGTTTCATATTCCATTGTTTTAAGATTGAGCACTTTATCAATTTTTTTCCAATCTGCCGTAACTTCTTTTTTATAGAACCCGCCTTTGGTCTTGTTTCCGAGCATTTTTTTCTCGTACATTGTATATACGAACTGCGGCAGTTTGAGGTTCTCGCGGTACTCGTCATCCGGGCAGAACTCGTAACAATTGTCCGCCACGTGCACGAAGGTGTCGAGACCGACCATGTCGATCAATTTAAAAGCTCCGGTTTTAGGGCGCCCTATCTCAGAGCTGAGAATTGCATCGATCTGCGGAATCGTCATGTCCATTTCCATCATAAGCTGTATGCCGGATACGCCGTTGAAGGTTCCGATTCTATTCCCGATGAAGTTGGGGGTGTCCTTCGCCCACACGATTCCCTTGCCCAGAACCTTTTCGCCGAATTCGGCCATGAATGTCAGTATCTCTTTTTTTGTTTCCTTGCCGGGGATGATCTCGAGAAGATGCATGTAGCGCACCGGATTGAAAAAGTGAGTTCCGAGGAAACGTTCCTTGAACGTCTTGCTTCTTCCCTGCAATATCTTGTGCAGCGGAAGACCCGAGGTGTTTGTCGATATGATGGCGTCTTTTTTCGCGATTTTTTCAATCCTGGAAAACAGATCCTGTTTTATTTTCAGATTTTCAACCACAACCTCGACGATCCAGTCGCATTCGGCGAGCTTGTCAAAGTCGTCTTCCAGGTTGCCGACCCGTATCAGATTCGGATCCTTGTCCTTGTTGTAGAGCAGTGCAGGTTTTGCCTTTAAGATCGCTTCCTTGCCCGCATTGACGATCCGGTTTCTCGCTGCCGGGTTTTTTTTCTCGTCTTCCTTGAGATCGAAGGGGACAATGTCAAGAAGCAATGTCGGGATTCCCGCGCCGGCACAGAGAGCGGCTATGCCTCCACCCATTATGCCAGAGCCGATTACGGCTGCTTTTTGAATCCTTCTTGTCATAGAAACCTCCTATTTTTGCCTTTTTATTACGTTTTTCAGAGAGATAAAATCGAATTTCAGGTGTTTAAACATATTTGATGCGTATCTTTTTCACCCGACGAACAGGCGAAAACCCTATATAGTTATTTTTGTATTACTTGGGTCAATATTTATTTCTCCTGACAAATTGTCAATATTTATAAAACCGGATGATAAATAAATTTAAGTGAATCCAAAACCTGCGATCCGCATCACGCGTTCCGATTCCGGTTTTGCAGATTTGTCATGATTCCGATTCAAATGGAAAGAGTTTCGGGAAAATGACGAACGGAGAGACGAGCATTTATCCGGGGGAGAATTTGCACACAGCCCGGTATTTTAAGTTGACAATAGCAAAAGCGGGTAAAAGATGGCGTGCGGGTCCTTGTTACCACGGCGCCGTACCCAAGTGGCTAAGGGAGAGGTCTGCAAAACCTTTATGCAGCGGTTCGAATCCGCTCGGCGCCTTATCACGCCCAGGTGGTGGAATTGGTAGACACAAGGGACTTAAAATCCCTTGAACGCTATGTTCGTGAGGGTTCAAGTCCCTCCCTGGGCAATCGCGCACCCGCCGTCAAATCGGGAATTTCATTTTAAGATATTTATCCACGTTTTTAATCAGCTCGATCAGCCTGGGCTTTAGAAACGCTATCCCCTCGTCCACGTCCGAAAAATAATGAAAGAGCCCCTTTTCCTCGGGGGTGATGAAACCGCATTCGACCAGATGGTCGAAATTTATGAGACGAGTCCAGAATTCCTCATCGTAGAGGAGGATGGGGATGTTGATCTTCTCCATCCTTTTCGTCTGCACCAGGGTCAGGGTCTCGAAGAGCTCGTCCAGCGTGCCGAATCCTCCAGGGAAGATGATGATCGCCTTTGCCTGGTATAGAAACCAGAGCTTTCTCATGAAAAAGTAATGAAATCTGAAGATAAGCTCCGGAGCGATGTACTTGTTGGGGAACTGCTCCATAGGCAGGTCTATATTCAGCCCCATGCTCCGCGCGCCCGCGCGTGAGGCCCCCATGTTGGCCGCTTGCATGATGCCCGGGCCTCCGCCCGTGCATATGTACAAGCGGTCTCCGGTTTCATATTCTATCTCCTTGTTCATATTCGCGAGGCGATAGGCGAAATCCGAGGCCGCGTGGTAGTATTTTACCGTGTCCTTGTCATCAGGCCCGTCCGGATCGATCCGGGCCGATCCGAAAAATACCACGGTGTGCTTTATTTCCATTTCTTTGAACCGCTTCTCGGGCTCGAGATATTCGCTCATGATGCGGATGATCCTCGCTTCATGCGAGTGGATGAATCCCGGATCATCGTATGAGTTGAAAGGCTTTCTTTGTTTCATTGGTATCGTTTTTGTCTTTTCATGTAGAAGATCGTGCCATTGGCGTCCTCTGATTCCGGCCGGGGAGACTCCTCCCGGCTCTCGCCGATGAAATCGATGGTCACGGTGTCCATGAAATTAAGGATGATCTTCAACCCGGCCCCGATGCCGTGAAGGGGGACCTCTTCGCCGTTCATGCGAAACTTGATTTTCGCCTGCTCGGAATCGGATGCATAGCTGATTATTTGATTGATGTAGTTTGCCGATCCGATGCGGGGCGTGGAGCTGAGTATGTTGAAGATATTAAACCCCTTGCCGCGGTCCATGACCGTGGCGTCGAAGGTATCATCGGTCACGGTGTACCGTATCGTGATGTCCCTTAAATCGGCGAAATCACGTGCCTCCGGGTTTTCCCGGTTTATCTCCAGGGTCACCTGGATCGCGTTGGTGATCGCTTCGTCGAGCGAAAGAACGATCTCGTCGATCTCGGGCTGCGCGTATCCGTAATTTTTCAAGTC
>CAZHAD010000010.1:38995-55121 GCA_964529965.1 uncultured Leptospirales bacterium
CAGCCTCGATGAGCCTTGAGCAAAAGGTGGGCCAGATGATGATGATCGGCGTCCCCGGGGCCGCAATGAATAGCGGCGCCGAAACGATCATCAGAAGCTACCTGCCTGGAGGAGTCGTATTGTTCGGCCACAACCTTGGCTCCAACGAGGCGATTACGCAATACATCGGAGACCTTCAACATTCCTCGCTCCGTCATTCCGGCATCCCGCTCTTTATATCCATAGATCAGGAAGGGGGAAGGGTTGAAAGGATCAGGTCCGGAGTTACCCAGTTTCCCGGCAACATGGCCGCCGGGGTGAGCGGGGACACCGGCCTGGCGTACGAATGGGGAAGGATCCTAGGGCTGGAGCTGAGAAAGGCGGGAGTCAACATGAATCTCGCGCCGGTCCTCGATGTGAATGTCAATCCCTCAAATCCGGTGATCAACACCCGCTCGTTCGGCTCCGATCCTCGTCTGGTGGCTGATATGGGAGCTTCCTATATAAGAGGGCTTCAGGATTCGCACTGCATTTCGGTGGGAAAGCATTTTCCCGGGCACGGGGACACGGACAAGGATTCCCATTACACCCTTCCGGTCATCAGACGGGGCATGAAAAGGCTCGAGCGCGTCGAGCTGCCTCCCTTCAGGAAGGCGGTTGAAGCGGGGGTGGAATGCATCATGACCGCGCATGTTTCCTACCCGCTGATCACCGGAAACAGCGACCCGGCCACGTTCTCTCCGTTTTTCCTGACCCGCATCTTGAGGGGCGATCTGAGATTCAAGGGCCTGGTCGTCACGGACGATCTTGAGATGGCCGCGGTTTCGAACAGAGAGGAGATGGGCGAAGCCGCGGTAAGGTCGATCGTCGCAGGCGCCGACATCGTGCTCGTAAGCTCATATGGCCCCGCGGTGCCGGCCATCACGGACGCAGTCACGCGCGCGGTGGTCTCGAAGCGCGTATCCGCCCCGAGGATCGATGATTCGGTCCGGAGGATCCTGGAGGCGAAGTTGAGCTACGGCATCATGCGGCTGGAGGAGGGCACAATCCGCGCGGACGGATTTGCCGTCACGCATGAAGATGAAAGGCTTCTGAGCGAAGCCGGCCGCGTGAATTCAGAGCTGTCGCGCAGGGGCCTTCTGTATTTCGGGGATATGAAGCTGCTCTATCCAGGCGGGGACGCGGAACGGATTTTCGTCACATCCAGCAGGCTTCTCGGGGATATCCTGTCAGAGGACAAGGGGAACATTGTATGCAGACCTGCCAATCTGCGTCGCTGCACGGCGCGCGTCAGAGAAAAGACAGTCCTCTATCTCCATGTCGTCCGTCCGGATCTGGAGCGTATACGCGCGGTCTCACGATACTGTGCGGATAAGGAGATCGGCTTTGTGCTGGTTTCGAGCGGGAATCCCTTTCCCATTACCGCATCCGGCTTGGTCGGCGCGGGACTCCTCTCCTTTTCAAACACCGACGAATCGATCCGCCAGCTTGGACTTTGTCTGAACGGCCGTTTCATGCCAATGCGGGACGCAGGCCTTGATCTCGGTATAAAATACCCCCCTCAGTCCCGGCGCGCCAGGACTGGGTTTTCGCGCGCTGGGGTAAATAAATGAACCCCATCGGCGTATATATACATATCCCCTTTTGTCGAAAAAAGTGCGATTACTGCGGGTTTTATTCGGTACCCTCGTGCGGATTCGGTCCCGGCGACGGGGTGCCGGATTCTTATGTGTCCCGGCTTGTGAGGGAGATACGCGAGCGGCTCGACGGCGAAAGGATGACCGTGGACACGGTTTATTTAGGCGGAGGCACGCCCTCGATGCTTACACCTGCCCAGGTTGGTTCCATACTGGGCTCGATCGCAAAAAGCGCGTCCGTTGATACCCGCGCTGAGGTCACCCTTGAGATGAACCCGGAGGACGTATCCTGCGACAATCTGTCCGGTTTCAGGGACGCGGGCGTGAACCGCATCGTTCTGGGAATGCAGACCCTGTCAACGCGTCTTCACAAGCTGATCGGTCGCTCTGGAGGTGTGTGTACGACATCAAGGCTTGATCTTTTTTTCAGCGTCGGCGGATTTCAGCACTGTTTGGACATTATCATCGGGATGCCGTCACAGAGCGAGGAGGAGCTTTGCCGGGACCTTGATACAGCCGCGGGCTATCGGCCCGTGCATGTATCGGCGTATCTTCTTTCATTGGAGAAGGGGACTCCTTTGTGCGACAGGCTGTCGGCCGCCGATTTTGAAAACAGGCAGGCGAGGCTGTTCACGGCGGCCGGGTCAATGCTTCAAAGCCATGGATATGAGCGGTATGAGATATCCAACTTCGCGCTTCCCGGTTTACGGTCGCGCCATAATCTGAAATACTGGATGTTCGATCCTTACATAGGGTTCGGGCCCGGATCGTCCTCGTTCATCCGCGGCGAGCGCTTCTCCAACAAGATTCCCGTGGCTGATTACATCGGCTCGGACCGCGTTCTCCTTGAAAGGGATGCCAGGACCCTTGCGTCCGCCGCGGTTGAATTCATGATGACCGGGCTGCGGCTCAGTTCCGGTATTTCGATCCGGGACGCGAAACGGCTTTTGGGCTTCGCGCTGCCCGCTGCGGTGATGGAGAGGATCGGGGAGGCGCGCTCCAGCGGGATGGTACACGTGTCCGGGGATGGCGAGGACATCAGTCTGCGCCTTTCAGAGGAGGGAATCATGTTCGCCGATTCGGTAATCTACCGGATCGTCGAGCCTCTTCTTTGAACCAATACTCATTTACCGTGTGATGATGTATTTTTTATAGTTTTCGTGAAGGCGCCGGTAATGCTCTTCCAATTTCTGATTTCCGGTGATGCGGAAGTGATATGCGAGAAACTGGCTCGCCCTGATGATAAACGAGTTCACGTCCCTGCCCCTCACACCCCTGGTGATCTCGTAATCTCCCATCTTCATAAGCTCAATCGCCACGTTGAAGTGACGGGTGAATTTGGCGATATCATCTTTTAATTCCGCGTCATTTTTTGCGGCCAGGCCGGCTATCTTCTCGGTGTCAAGGTTGCCTGAGAGGAAGAAGTATTTTCTGATGTCGATCATCGACGTGCTGAGCAGGGCCTTGTTGTATCCTATCTTGAGCCTGTTCCTGAGCATCTCGTATGCCTGGAGGATCTGATTGTCGGTCTGCGGATTGTAGTGATACCTCATTTTATATAACCGGAGGGCCGTGGTTTCTATTTTTTTACAGTCGTCGTCGGCATTGATGACCTCTGTAAGCTTGTAGTAGTTGTTCGGATTCCGCTCCAGAATTTTTATAAACACCTCGACCCCGCTCACCGCCTCCGCGTAAATGGTGAGCGTGCCGCTTGAAAAATCCTTCCGGGTCAGGTATTTGAGGCCCTCGATGACGAGCGGAGACTGCGCGGTGACGAGGAGCGCGTCCATATCCGGTTCAAAATCCTCCGATGTCCTTTTCTTTTTGAGGGGAGCCTCGGTTGCCGGTTTGTCCACTGCGGTGGGCGTTGCCTCGTCCGGCCTTTCATGAGGAGCCATGTCATCGAAGGTGAAGAGATTATCGATTTTTTTGGATTTTTCGTCCTTCTCTTCATCCTCAAACAACGAGTCAAATTCATTAGAATTTTTTCGCATGTAGCTATTCCTTGATGTCGTGTTTCAACGGGGCAGCCAGGCAGGCATGCGGAATTCGATCAGTATCATAGTATCTCATTCATAATCCTTATTTGTCAAGACAGATTTGTTATACTTTGGAGCCGAACTGGGAACACGGCTCCACTTCACGTCGAATTTTTTCCCGCAAGGTCCCGCCGATGCTCATCTTCTCGGCAAATCTTCCCGGAATCTCAGTGCAAATCGAGACCGGCTCCCTTTTTACGGGATGCATGAAGCTCAGATACAGGCCGTGCAGGCATATGGACTCGTCCGCACACGAAAGACGGGAGCCGTATCGTTGGTCTCCCGCTACCGGCATCCCGATTGCGCCGAGCTGGGCCCGGATTTGGTGTTTCCTCCCGGTTATGATATGAACGAGAAGAAGCGCATACCTGCTGTTTGCGGCCAGGACCATAAATCTCATATGAGCCTGTTGGGTTTTCCTGCCGGGGATCACGCCGACTTCCGAACGCCCCCGGATGCGGGTCAGGGGATCGTTCCGCTCGATCCATTTCCCGGTTTCGGCTGATCCGTTGTTTTCAACAAGCGCCAGGTAGATTTTTACGGCACGTCGTTCTGCGAATTCGCGATGGAGGCGCCCCGCCGCCTTTGAGGTCCGTGCGAATACGATAATGCCTGAAACCGGCTTGTCCAGTCGATGGACGAGCCCTAAAAACACGTTTCCTTTCTTGCGGTATTTTTTTTTGATATATCCCTTGACTGAATCGAGCATGGAAGGAGATCCTGTGCTGTCCTGCTGCGAAAGGACTCCGGCTTTTTTCTCCGCAACAATGATATGATTATCTTCATATAGAATAACAGGATCCATGAGATTCTTTTCCTGATTGCTCCGGCACGGGGTTAATTTTTTACAAATTTTTTAATTGACGATGATCGGCATTTTAAATAATTATTCACTAGACCTGATGTACAACATCAATTTTCAATTTTAACGTAATTTTTGTGTAAGACAGGCAATTTTCATCACCCTATCTCCCTTTCTTACACAGTCAGATGGCTTTGTCGGTCTTATGGCTTGTTGAAGTTAATTATATATTATCTTTACATGAATTTCAATGAGAAAATGTGAATAAAAAAAACTTGTATTTTTACGTATGAGGAGGCTTGAGTGATACATCTACCGTGCGAGCGTGGTGGAACTGGCAGACACGCTAGATTTAGGATCTAGTGCCGAAAGGCGTGGGGGTTCGATTCCCTTCGCTCGCAATTATGCGGGAATAACTCAGTGGTAGAGTGCAACCTTGCCAAGGTTGAGGTCGCGGGTTCAAACCCCTTTTCCCGCTCTGTTGGCACAGCCGGCCGCGCATTTCGCCGCGGCCGGCTTGTTTGTCATCACCACACTCTTGGACCATCGGTAAAAAATGTTTGACTCTCAAGGCGTTGGTTAACTATGTGGAATTGTATCGGCCGAGCATGCAAGCACATTGAGCCAGCAGTACCCCGACAGAGGACGCCATGCTGAATATTTCAGAAAAAAAATTGGAAAATGCGATCATAGAGTTGAAGATCGATGTTCCGGTCGAGAAGGTCGAGTCGGAGTACCGGACGGTTTTTAACAGGCTAAAAAATGTCGTAACCATCGACGGTTTCCGAAAGGGGAAAGCCCCTCTGAACATTGTTGAAAAAAAGTTCGGGGAAGAAGCCGCACGGGAGGTCGCTGAGAATTTACTTAAAAATGTCTTTCTCGAGGCCATAAAAGAAAAGAAATTCGATCCCATTGCGTTGCCGAGATATGAGTTTGATTCCATCGCACGCGATAAGCCCTTTACCTTTAAGGCCGTATTTGAGATATCCCCCACAGTCGAGCTGGGGAAATACAATGGCATCTCCGCCGAGGAGGCGGTATGCGAGATAACCGACGCCGATGTGTCTGGCGAAATCGAGTCCGTGAGAGAGCGGTATGCGAAGGTGAACAAGAAAGAGGAAGGCGCGATCGTGCAGGACGGCGACTTGGTGAGGATAAAGGTGAAAAGAATCGATGACGTAAGCGAGGACGACCTCGACAAGGTTGAATCCAAGGAATATTCGATCGTAGTCGGCAAGAGCAAGGACGAGGCGGCCCTGGACAAGCACATCGGAGGCATGAAGGCTGGAGAGGATAGAAGGATCGATATAAAGTATCCGAAGAACTATTACGTGAGCGGGCTTGCCGGCCAGAAGGCCACCTATCATGTGGAGATGGTGGACATAAGCGAAATCGTGCTGCCGGAACTGAATGAAGAATTCGCTCAAAACGCCGGATATCAATCGTTAGAAGAACTTACCGCCAAGACGAGGGAGACTCTCGAGAAATACGTCGGAGACCGCGCAAGGGGCGATGCCAAGGGACAAATACTCAAACAGATCATAGAGGGGAGCGGATTCGATATTCCCGAGACCATGATTACGAATGAGATGAACGATCTGTTCCGGCAGACCCAGGAGAGCATCGGGTATTTTATGGACGATATGGGGAAATTCGCGGCCGCCGTCGGCCAGGAGGTCGAGACATTCAAAAACCAACTGCGGGAAAGGGCGGTCCGCATGATCAAGACATCCCTCGTGTTAATGGAGATCGCACAGAAGGAGGAATTGCAGGTCGACGAGGGCAGGTATAAGGAGGTGGTGGAAAATATCGCCAGGAGAAACGGAAAGAGCGTGGAAGAGATCGAGAAGATCATAGAAGAGAGCGATTCGCAGCGCAAGATACGATCCGAGCTGTTGCTTGACAGCGCCATGGAGTTCATCTACAAAAATGCAAAAATAAAGAATCTCAAGCCTGTCTCCCTTGACGAGTTTTTAAAAAAAGAGAAGTCTGATTGATTCGAAATTTCACCTTCGCCCAAATTAATTACTTGATCTATGGTCGGCGGTAATGTATATTCTTATTTAAATGTTAGATTCAACTAATTAAGTGTAACAAAAATACTGAAAAATATATACTAATATGTTGTTATCAATGCCGACATTAATTTTAGGACAGGGGTTAGTTATATAAATTTAGTGGATTCTAAATTATTAATTTGATATATTTAATATTGAGGCAAGCGTTGCGCCGTAAGCGCGGTGCAATAGAATGTTAAAATGTTCCAGGGTGGAATTGATATGAGTTTGGTGCCAATAGTTGTTGAGCAGACCAATCGGGGAGAGCGGTCGTATGACATATATTCCCGATTGCTTAAAGACAGAATCATTTTTCTCGGAGAGGCCATAGATGATCACATTTCCAGCCTCGTCATCGCGCAGCTGCTTTTTCTTGAGGCGGAAGACCCGGATAAGGATATTTACCTCTACGTCAACTGCCCCGGCGGAATAGTCACCTCGGGTCTGGCCATTTATGACACTATGCAGTACATCAAACCGGATGTCGCCACGATCTGCATCGGACAGGCCGCGTCCATGGGATCCCTCCTGCTTGCGTCCGGAGCGAAGGGGAAGAGATCGGCGCTTCCCAATTCGCGGATAATGATCCATCAGCCCGCGGGCGGGTTTCAGGGCCAGGCCTCCGATATCGAGATCCAGGCGAAGGAAATCATTAAAATCAAGCAGAAGCTGAACGAGATATACGCCAAGCATACGGGCCAGTCCCTTGAAAAGATAGGGCGTGATGTGGACAGGGATTATTTCATGTCCGCGGAGGAGGCCAGGGAGTATGGTCTCATCGACAAGGTGATCGAGCGAAGCTAGGCTTGAGGGAGAGGTTATGTCGGCAAAAAAGAAGGATGATACGGTAAAGCTGAGATGCTCCTTTTGCGGCAAGAGCCAGGATATTGTAAAGAAGCTGGTTGCTGGCCCTGACGTGTACATCTGCGACGAGTGCATCGAGCTGTGTAACGAGATCGTTGCCGAGGACCGTCACAAGACGTTCGAGGAGGATTTTCAGAATCTGCCGAAGCCTAAGGAGATAAAGGAAATCCTGGATAAATACGTGATCGACCAGGATGAGGCCAAAAAGATACTCTCCGTAGCCGTGTACAACCATTACAAGCGGATCTTTTCCAACAAGAACCTGAAAAAAAACGATGTTGAGCTGGACAAGAGCAATATACTCCTCGCGGGCCCCACGGGCTCCGGCAAAACCCTGCTCGCCCAGACCCTGGCCAGGATATTGCAGGTCCCCTTCGCCATTGCGGACGCCACCTCTCTGACCGAGGCGGGGTATGTGGGCGAGGATGTCGAAAACATCCTGCTTCGCCTCATCCAGAACGCGGACGGCGACGTGAAAAAGGCCGAGATCGGCATCGTCTACATTGACGAGATCGACAAGATCTCGAAAAAATCCGACAACCCCTCGATCACGAGGGACGTCTCGGGGGAAGGGGTGCAGCAGGCCCTCCTCAAGATCATCGAAGGTACGGTGGCCAACGTCCCCCCGCAGGGAGGGCGGAAACACCCGCACCAGGAGTTTATCTCCATCAACACGACGAACATACTTTTCATCTGCGGCGGTGCGTTCGTGGGTCTCGATAAGATCGTGGAGCGAAGGATCGGGAACAAGCTGCTCGGATTCGGGGCCGATATCAAATCGAAGAAGGAGGCCGCGCGGGAAAATCCGCTCAGACACCTGATCCCTGAGGACATGATAAAATACGGGCTCATACCAGAGTTCGTCGGCCGGATTCCGGTCATCGCGGTGCTCGATGAGCTGAGCAAGGACGCCCTGAAGCGGATTCTCACCGAGCCGATGAACGCCTTCACCAAGCAGTATAAGAAGATTTTCACCTTTGAGGAAGTCGAGCTGGAGTTCACCGACGGCGCGATTGACGAGATTGCTTCCCGCTCGCTGGAGCGCGAATCGGGCGCACGCGGACTCAGGGCGGTCCTCGAAAAACTCATGCTCGATCTCATGTTCGAGATTCCCTCAATGAACAATATCGCGAAGATCAAGGTGACGCGCGATATGGCGGCAGGTAAAAAGGGGCCGGATATCGTATATCGGGAGGAGGAAAAATCTGCTTGAGAAAGACGATATGAGAACGATTGATACCTCAAAGAATTATCCCCTGCTGCCCCTCAGGGACGTGGTCGTATTCCCTCACATGGTGATACCCCTGTTCGTTGGCAGGGAGAAATCGGTCAAGGCGCTCGATAACGCGATGCAGTCGGAGCGCCTTATCGTGCTGGTCACCCAGCGCGACGCCCATATCTCCTCACCGCAGAAGCAGGACATGTACGACGTGGGTACCGTATCCGAGATACTGCAGCTTTTAAAGCTTCCCGACGGCACCATTAAGGTGCTCGTCGAGGGGATTGCGCGCGTGTATCTGTCTGAAATCATATTCAGCGATGACACGATATCGGTATTCGTGCGCGACATCGAGCGGGAGCTCGAGGGAAGCGTTGACATGTTCTCCCTGCGCAAGGAGCTCCTCGATATTTTTGAGAAATACATCAAGCTTAATAAGAAAGTCCCCAAGGAGGCATTTACCTCCGCCTCAAGCATAGAAGATCCGTCGCACCTGGCTGACGTGATCGCCTCGCATGTCGAGATGAAGATCGCATACAAGCAGTCGGTCCTCGACATCGGCAACCCGGCAGAACGGGTGCGTAAGCTCATAGAGTTTATAAACGGCGAGATGGAAATCATGTTCATCGAGCGAAAGATTCAGGGCCAGGTCCGGAAGCAGATGGAAAAGACCCAGAAGGAATATTACCTGAATGAGCAGATGAAGGTGATCAAAAAGGAGCTCGGCCAGGGTGACAACGAGGTTGACGAGATCGAGGAGCTCAAGAAATCGATCGCTGAAGCGAAGATGAGCCCCGAGGCGCGCACCAAGGCGCTTCAGGAGGTCAAGAGGCTCGAGAAGATGCCCCCGATGTCAGCCGAGTCCGCGGTCGTGAGGAATTATATCGAATGGCTGCGCGACGTTCCCTGGCATAAAAAGACCAAGGATAACCGTGATATAGAGCACGCCATGCAGATACTCAACGAGGACCATTACGGTCTCGAGGAGGTCAAGGAAAGGATCATCGAGTATATCGCGGTGCGGCAGCTTTCCAAAAAGCTGAAAGGGCCGATTCTCTGTTTCGTGGGGCCTCCGGGAGTGGGCAAAACCTCCCTCGGAAGATCGGTGGCGCGGGCGCTGGGGAGACGCTTCGTGCGAATGTCCCTGGGCGGGGTCCGCGACGAGGCCGAGATCAGGGGCCACCGGAGGACATACGTCGGCGCGCTTCCCGGCAGGATCATCCAGCTCATGAAAAAGGCGGGGACCGTCAATCCGCTCGTACTCCTCGACGAGGTGGACAAGATGTCAATGGATTTCAGGGGCGATCCCTCGTCCGCACTCCTCGAGGTGCTTGATCCGGAGCAGAACAATTCGTTCGTGGATCATTATATGGAGGTCAACTACGACCTGAGCCACGTCATGTTCATCACCACGGCGAACGTACAGCACAAGATACCGCCCCCGCTCCTCGACCGGATGGAGATCATCGGGATATCGAGCTACACCGAGCTGGAAAAGCTTAAGATCGCCAAGAATTTTCTCATCAAAAAGCAGGTAATGGAGAACGGCCTGCGCATGGAGAATATCGATTATCCTGAGGATACGATCCTTTACACCATACGGCATTATACCCGGGAGGCGGGAGTCCGCAGCCTTGAACGGGTGATCGCCAAGGTGTGCCGCAAGGTCGCCCGCGAGGTGGTCCTGAACGGAAATGATTTCAACAAGCACATCACCGATGAGATACTGCGCCAGTATCTGGGCCCCATCAAGTTCAAGTACGGAATCAAGGAACAGAAAAACGAGATCGGTCTCGCGAACGGGCTCGCCTGGACCGAAGTGGGCGGGGACATCCTGAACATCGAGGCCTTGCTCATCAAAGGCAAGGGGAAGCTCACCCTCACCGGCCAGCTGGGCGAGGTGATGCAGGAATCCGCGCAGGCGGCGTTCACCTATATAAAAGCGAACCAGCAGTTTTTCAAGATCAATGACGATTACGTCAGGAACAGGGACATCCACCTCCACGTGCCCGAGGGCGCGATCCCCAAGGACGGTCCGTCGGCGGGAATAACCATGGCGGTCGTGATCGGCTCGCTTCTCTCGCAGATACCGGTGCGGTGCGATGTGGCCATGACCGGGGAGATAACCCTGCGCGGCAAGGTCCTCCCGATCGGAGGGCTCAAGGAGAAGATACTCGCGGCGCACCGGGCGGACATCAAGCATGTCATCATCCCGCAGGAAAACGAGAAAGACCTGGAAAAGATACCCGACTACGTCAAGGAAAAAATGATATTCCATTCGGTCAGCACGATGGAAGAGGTCCTGTTCCTCTCGCTCGAAAATCCGGAAAAGTTCTTCAAGGACGAGAAGAAGACGAAGATCCTGTACGACCGGTGGAAAGAGTCTCTGGACGACTGGAAGGTGGACATCGCATCCCTGGATCCGGAGATCAGCGTGCCGATGTAGCAATTCACTGTCAGCCCCTTGAAAAAACAACCACCATCCTGTTTGAATTCTCGTCATACGGGTGGGACTGAAAGTTGGAATATACATGCCTCACCGCAAATCCTGACCGTGTGAGGAAATGGGATATCTCGCCCACGGTAAAGGTCCTCATTATATGGCGGTCCCTCATTGTTTTGGTCCCTTCCGGTCCGCTGACCTGGTACCGGTAATTGACCTCCACCACGGTTTTTGATCTGTCGTTTCTGAGCTTGAATCCGCGTTCCCGCGTTATCGAAGATCCGCGCCAGTCGGTGACCGAGACGAGGTCGATTTCTTTCTCCCTGATTTTCACTATGGGCTGGGTGTTCCAAATCTCAAACACACCGGTGCCGCCAGGCACAAGCGCTCTGTGCACTTTTAAAAGCACCTCGACGATATCTGAGTCGTTGATCAGGTAATTGAAGGAGCCGAACAGCGATATTACCATGTCGAATACGTCGCTGTAGTCAATGTCCGCCATGTCCATGCGGACGAATTCGATTCCCGATGGAAACCGTTTCCTGGCGGCGGCGAGCATGTCCTCGCTGATGTCGATGCCCGTGCACCTGAGCCCCTTCTTCGATAAGAGGTCCATGTGCTCTCCCGTGCCGCAGCCCAGATCGAGGAGGGAGGGGGAGGCGCCGGCGCGGGCCTGGCCGCTTATGAATGCGACGTCATAATGGATGTCGCGATGGTTGTTCTCGATTGCAAAATAGCATTCGGCGAGTTCATGGTACAGCTTCATCAGGGCGAATCGTAAAACTTTTCCTTGAATTTCTTCCTGACCATCGTCTCGATATCTTCGGTATCTTCAAGCTTGAAAAGGGAGTCGACCAGCTTCACGCATTCCTTGATGGAAACCGACCGCACCATCTTTTTCACCTGGTACATGTTGATGGGCCCCATGGAGAGATGACGGAAACCGAGGCCGAGGAGCACCATGGTGTAATGGGGCTCGCCCGCCATCTCCCCGCAGATCGAAAGCGGGATCGCGTGCCTGCCGGCTACCTCGACGATCTGTTTGAGGAAGCGCAACACCGACAGGTTGAGTGGATTGTACAGGTAGGCGATTTTTTCACTGATCCGGTCGACCGCGAGAAGATACTGTACCAGGTCGTTAGTGCCCACCGAGAAGAAATCCGCGTATTTCGCCAGTATATCGGCGTTGATCACCGCCGAGGGAACCTCGACCATGAGGCCGATGTTGATCTTCTCGTCGAACGGCATCTTTTCCCGCCTGAGCTCCTCCATGATGTCTTCGGTGATTTTCCGTGATTTCTTGAACTCCTCCACCGTGGTGATCATCGGGAACATCAGCTTCACGTTCCCGTAATGGCTCGCCCGGAGAATGGCCCGCAGCTGGATCTTGAAGAGGGCCTCGTTTTCGAGGCTGAAGCGTATCGCCCTGCAGCCGAGTGAGGGGTTCCGCTCCTTGTAAGGGATCGTGTAGGAATAGACCTTGTCCGCACCCACGTCGATTGTTCTGATCGTCACCGGCGAGGGGTTGAAGTACTCAACCACCCGCTTGTATTCAAGAAACTGTTTTTCCTCGTCAGGGAGCGACTTGTCCAGAAACAGAAATTCGGAGCGAAAAAGCCCAATCCCCTGTGCGCCGTGATCCTTGATGATCTTCATCTCTTCCGGAATGTCGATGTTTCCGTATATGAAGATCTCCTCTGCATCGTACGTCCTCGCCGGAAGATTGGTCAGCTTGGCGAGCTCCAGCTCCAGTTCGAGGAAGTCTTCCTGGTATCTGCGGAATTCCTTGATCTCATCCGCAGAAGGATCGATGATGATCTGGCCGTGCACCGCGTCCACGATGACCATGTCGTCGTTCTTGACCAGGGAGGTAGCGTCCAGCGTGCCGACGATGGCGGGTATCTCCATCGCCCTCGCCATGATGGCGGTATGGGACGTCCTGGCCCCCTTGTCGGTTACGAAGGCCAGAATATGCTCCTTGTTCATGAGCGCGGTTTCCGAGGGGGTGAGGTCGGTCGCAAATACGATGACCTCCTCGTTGATGTTCTGGAGGGTGGGTGAGGCCGTCTTCTGGAGGTTCGCGATGAGCCTCCGGTTGATGTCAGAGATGTCTATTATCCGTTCTCTGAGATAATCGTCCTCTATGGTCGCAAGGCTGTTGATGAGCTCGAGCGAGATGTCGTTTATCGTCCATTCCGCGTTCTTTCTTTTTTCGATTATCGCCCTGCGTACTTTTTCCTCTATCAGCGGGTCCTCGAGAACCATCAGGTGGCTGGTAAAGATATCGGATGTATCCTTTGACAGGTTACTTGCGATCTGCTCCTGTATCTTTTTGATCTCGTTTTTTGTCTGCTCGAGTGCGAGCCCAAACCTGGATATTTCGGCTACGACGTCGTGCTCGCTGATGGTGTATTTGGGAATGATGATCTTCTCGCTCTGGAACACGTAGGCCTTGCCGATCCGTATCCCGGGTGAGGCGATTATCCCTTTTGTGATGGCCGTTGACATGTAACAATCATGTATGCTATATCAGATTCTCTTTGTCCCTGCGGACGAGGAATTCATATAGAATAGATGATTAATCTTTGTCAAGCGATATTAAAATATTTACGCCCTGAACGGACGAGTATGAATATTTTTCGAAAATAACGGGCATGCAGAAACCTTAAGTCACCCTCCGGGGATTCGGGGGGCCGGGGAGTCCGATTCAAAGATGCGGCTTATTATGATTATCCGGCTGCGCCCTGACTACGGGTAGAACGCGGGCACGTCGAGCCCTGCGGTCTCATCGAGGCCGAGCATGATGTTCGCGTTCTGCACCGCGTTCCCCGCCTGTCCCTTCATCAGATTGTCGATGGCGGATATGACGACGAGCTTGCCGGTGCGGGGATCTACGATCGGCCGGATGAGGCAGCGATTCGAGCCGCGCACGTCTGCGGTGTTCGGAGATTTGTCGGTGACCGACACGAATGGCTTGTTGTTATAATAATCACGGTAAACGCGCAGCATCCTGCCCGTATCATACCCATCCACGATATCCATGTACATGGTGGTGAGTATCCCCCTGTTAAGCGGAACGATCTGGGGGACGAAAAGTATTTCGGATTTTTTCCCGCCCAGGCTGTTTATTACGTTTTCCACCTCGACCACGTGCTGGTGCGTCCCCTCGCGGTAGGTGTTGACGTTCTCGTGCCTCTGGGGATACAGGTTCGCCTCTCCAGAGTTCCTGCCCGCGCCCGAGACCCCGGTCTTGCCGTCGCCGATAATCGTGTCCGAGGAAATGATTCCGGATTCCGCAGCGGGGAGCAGGCCCAGGATCATGCAGATGGAAAAGCAGCCCGGATTTCCCACGATCCGCGCGCTCCTGATCCGGTCTGCGTATTTTTCAGGCAGGCCGTATACCGCTTCAGGCAGCAGGTCCGCGGCCAGGTGGCTTTTCTCGAGCCCCCGGTTTGCCGCGTACACCTCATAATCCCTCACCGTCCCGAACCTGAAATCGCCGCTGAAATCTATCACCGCGATCTTCCTTTTATGGAATTCCCGTATGAGCGCCATACCCGCCCGGTCGGGAGTGGAAAAAAAGGCGATATCGATTTCTTGGAAATCGATACCGTCGGGCGGGCGTATTGTCAGATCGCAGAATCCCCTGAGGTGGGGGAAAAGATCGCTGACATTTTTGCCCGTGTCTTTTATATCAACCAACTGCGTGATTTCCATTCCGGGATGGCGGCGGATGATCTCAATGAGGCCGAGCCCCCCGAAGCCTGTTGCGCCTATTACCATTGCCTTTTTCATGATTGATTCAACTGTCCACCCATATCCCGAAGTGTGATTTGACCTCACCCCCGTTCCCCCTCTCCTCAAAGGAGAGGGGGAAGCAGTGATAAAAAGCTTGATGCTCACCCCCCTTCTCCTTGAGGAGAAGGGGGGCAGGGGGGATGAGGTCTGCCCTCTGCCGGGGGTTACGTAACCTTTCAGTTAACCAGTAACTTTATATGTGATATGAATAATTTTTGTAAAGATATTTTCTCGCTCATGTTCCTCAATAATCGCGCACCATTTTTTTGATTTTTTTAGACTCCACCGCTTCGAGAAGCTCTTCTTCCAGTTTTTCCGACAGATCCACGACCCTGTTCCAGTAGGCGAGCCTCTCGCGCTCCCTGCCGAGAAAACGCTTGAAATCGTCCCTGTCCGGGATTTTCCCGTACGGAAGCCTCGATATGAAGCTCCTCGAGGGACACACGATCATCACGTTTTCCATGGTCTTCTTGTCAGCCCTGCGGCCGGGAAGACGCTTGTCGAGCCAGCCGGGGATGATCTCGTTTGTATAGTGCGGGTAAAGGACGATGCGTCCCGGCTCGGGATCAAACGCGAGCGAGGGATGATAGTCTATCAACCCCCCGTCACGGTACAGCCCCTCGGGCGCGCCGGGGATTAACGTCGTTCCCTCCATAACGAGGGGAATCGAACCCGACGCCATGACCGCCGGCTTCAGGTTTTCAGAGGTAAGGGGGATCCTGGATATGGGAAATCCACGTATATTAAAAAAAGGCGGAAAATCCCTGGGGTCGTAAAAGAGCGCCCTATCAAAAAACAAGCCCAGTGATTTTCGTGACAAGAGATTGCCCAGGCTCGCGCACGCCATGCCTGCCGCGAGGATCGGCCTCGAATCTGTCGCAAAAAGGAGCTTCGATCTTACCGAAAGCAGATTGAGGCGCACGTACGGGTGGCTCAGCACCTCTCCGGCATGCCGGTCTTCGAGAAATTCATCGAGGATCCTCTTGCTTTCGAGCGAGACCTCATGCGGGCTCGGCCTTGATTGGTAAGACTGGGTGAGATAAGCGGCCCGGAACCTGTCGAGTGTCCGGACCTGGCTTTTTCGTGAAAGCGCGGTGAAGCGCCAGGCGCCTATGGACGAGCCGACGAGGAAAAGCGGCTTTTTTCTTTTTTTGAACAGGGTGCCGAACAGAGCCCGGTCGATTCCTCCAAGCACGAGAAATTTCGGACCACCCGCCGCGCCAACCACGACCCGTATCCTGTCGGTATTCAGGCCTTCGTCCCTTATGATCTCCGCGGCTCGCCTGCC
>CAZHAD010000010.1:55221-57308 GCA_964529965.1 uncultured Leptospirales bacterium
TGTACTCGATCGGGAAGGCTTTAACTTCCTCTCCCATCCCATCAAAACAGGTGGGATGCGTTAATGAAAAATCGACTACATCGAGTTAGGATATAATGATATTCCTTGCATTCAGAAGCGGGAACAAACACGGATTCCCATTGAACGAATAATACCTTATGCTGAAGCTGTATAACACGATGTCGAGGAAGGTGGAGGATTTCCGTCCCGGGAAACGGGGTGTCGTCAAAATTTTCACCTGCGGTCCCTCCATATACCGCCGGCCGCACATCGGCAATTACCGTACCTTCATGTACGAGGACCTGCTCGTCAAGTATCTGGAATACCTGGGGTACCGCGTCGACCGCGCCATCCCCCTCACCGACATCGAGGACAAAACGATTCTTGAGGCAATAAAGAAAAATAAAAAGATCGAGGAGCTCACCAGAGGCATCGAAAAGATATTCATCTCGGAGGCGAGGTCGCTTGCAATACGCCTGCCGGAAAAAACCCAGCGGTCATCCGAGTGTGTCCCCTGCGCCGTATCCCTGATCAAGGACCTGCTCGGCAAGGGATACGCGTACCGCTACGGCAGGGACATATTTTTCGACCCTCTTAAGTTCAAGGACTTCGGGAAGCTGTTTCGGCTGGACAAAAGCCGCTGGCCGAAAAAAAAGGTCCGCTTCAGGCGCGATACCTATCACGGCAACCGCTGGAACCTGGGGGACTTCATCCTCTGGCACGGGTACCGCGAGGGGGACATCAAATGGTGGGACACCGAGATCGGAAGAGGTAGGCCTTCCTGGAACATCCAGGACCCCTCGGTCATCATCCAGCACCTTGGAACGGAGATCGACATCAATTGCGGCGGCATCGACAACCTCTATCGGCACCATGATTATAACATCGCCATCATCGAGGCGCACTCCGGGGGGACCTTTGCCAACTACTACATGCACGGAGCGCATCTCGTGGCGGAAGGGAAGACCATGTCGAAGAGCAGGGGCAATATCATTTACCCGGAGGACGTGTATTCGTGGGGCCGCAAGCCCCATGAGCTCAGGTTCTTCCTTTTTTACAGGCATTACCGGAAAAAGCTCAACTTCACCAGGGAGGCCTTCAGTGAGTCCTGTGCGCGGGCGGATGCATTCAGAACCCTGGCCAGAAAGCTCATCAGGAGGCCGAAGATCGCCTCCGGGCCGGGCTTCGGTGCGAGGGGGCTGATCCGCGAAATTTCAAGGGAGTTCGAGTCCGGCATGAACGACGATCTGAATGCGGGCGCCGCCTTTGACGGAATATTCAATATCATGCGCAGGCTCGAAGAATCTGCGGCCGGGATGAGCAGGACTGATGTGCGGGAGCTGGCGGGTATTTTACAAAAGATCGATTCCGTATTTGGGATAGTATTTTAATGGATCCGATACTCGAGGTCAAAGATCTGAAAAAGCATTACCGGGAGATAAAGGCGGTCGACGGCATAAGCTTTTCGATCGAGCAGGGGATATGCTTCGGTCTCCTGGGACCGAACGGCGCGGGCAAGACCACGGCCATTGAGGTGATCGAGGGTATTTTAGCCCCCACCTCGGGGGAGATTTTCTACAAAGGAAAACACCGCGGCCAGACCTTCAAGGACGAGGTGGGGATCCAGTTCCAGAACACCGAGCTGCCGCAGTTTCTGACCGTGAAGGAGACCCTGGTCACCTTCCGCAACCTGTATGACCGGCGGGCCGATATGGACTACCTGGTCAAGACCTGCAGGCTTGAAGAGATGTTGAAGCAGGACAATCATAAGATCTCGGGAGGTCAGAAGCAGCGGCTCCTCCTGGCCATGGCCCTGGCCAACGACCCGGAGCTGATATTTCTGGACGAGCCGACCACCGGGCTTGACCCCCAGGCGCGCCGCCACCTTTGGGACATCGTGAACCAGATCAAGTCGCTGAAGAAGTCCATCGTGCTTACCACCCATTACATGGAGGAGGCGGAGCTTCTCTGCGATGTCATCGGCATCATCGACTATGGAAAGATAATCGTCATGGGGCCGCCGCAGAGGCTCCTGGAAGAATACGGCGGCGGCGCCACCATAACCATCCAAACCGGTCTCGACGACG
>CAZHAD010000011.1:0-1569 GCA_964529965.1 uncultured Leptospirales bacterium
ACGGCTCGAGCCGCTTCGCGTTGCTCACAAACACGTCTTCGAGGCTCGGCATGACCTCGTTGATCCGATACGGGTGAATGCCCTCTTTCCTGAAAAATGACTCTACTCGTTTTTTTATATGAACCCCGCGCTCGCACAAAATGTGGATATCGCTTCCGAAGATCGCGGCCTCGATGACGAAGTCCAGCCTCCTGATTTTTTCAAACGCCGCAAGAAAATTTCCCGTTGATATGCGGTACACGCGGTAGGAAAAATTTTTCTTCAGGGCATCCGGCGAATCCAGGGCTATGATCTCGCCGGAAATGATGAGCGCAATCCTGTTGCAATGCTCCGCTTCGTCCATATAATGCGTCGTAACAAAAACCGTCCTCCCCTCCCGCGAGAAACGGTAGATGACGTCCCAGAAATTTCTCCGCATCAGGGGATCCACTCCCGAGGTGGGCTCGTCGAGAAAAAGTATCGGAGGATCGTGGAGTATGGCCGCGCCCAGGGCGAGGCGTTGCTTGATCCCCGCGGGTAGGTTCCTCACCAGGTCATTCGTCCGTTGCTCGATCCCCGCCAGGGCGGACACCTTCGCAATCCCTTTTTTCATCGCTTTTCCCTCGAGCCCGTAAACGCTGCCGAAAAATTCAAGGTTTTCCTTGATCGTGAGGTCTTCGTACAGGCTGAATCGCTGCGACATGTAGCCTATGACGTTCTTGATGCTCTCCTGCCGGGTGATGATGTCGTATCCTGAAACACTTCCAACGCCTGTGGTGGGCATCAGAATGCCGCAAAGCATTTTAATGGTGGTGCTTTTACCCGCGCCGTTCGGGCCCAGGAATCCGAAGATCTCCCCCTTTTCGACCGAAAAGCTGATCCCTTTCACCGCGGTGAAATCGCCGAAGCGCTTGGTGAGATTTTTCACCTCCACGATGGGCTTCATTATTCCATCCTCCTCCTCAGCCTGCGAGAGCTCAGGAACAGCAAAAAAATCCCGATTATGAGAAGGGCCCCGAGCTCCTTCCACAGCACCTCGATCCCCACTCCCTTCAGGAATACGCCCCTGATGATGATGATGAAATACATGAGCGGGTCGAAATAGGTGACCGCTTGTATGGTCACCGGCATGGCGTAGATCGGAAATACGAATCCGGAAAAAAGGATCGCGGGTATGAAAAAGAGAAAAAAGGAAAGCATGGCCTGCTGCTGGGTCCGGGAGATGGTCGAGATATAGATCCCCACCGAGAGAGTCGAGACGATATAGAGCAGCCCGGACAGAAACAGAAAGAGTATGTTGCCCCTGAAGGGGACGCCAAACCAGAAGATCGCAACACCCGTCACGATGCACATGTCGACGAAGCCCACGATCGCGAAGGGCACGGTCTTTCCCATGATGAACTCCATGGGCCTGATCGGAGACACGATGATCTGCTCCATCGTCCCGGTCTCCCGCTCCTTGACGATCGACATCGCGGTGAGCATGATGGTGATCAGTGAAATGATAAAGCCGATGATTCCGGGAAGGAAAAAATTCCTGCTCAGCAGATCCGGGTTGAAGAAGGTGCGCTCGATCACGCTGACTCCGGG
>CAZHAD010000011.1:1669-43081 GCA_964529965.1 uncultured Leptospirales bacterium
GCAAAATATCGTCAGAAACACGATCTGCAGCCAGAGAAGCGAATATCCCACGCCCTTGAGAGCGATCCCCTTGAGCACCGTGATCAGATACTTCGCAGGCACGATGTAGGTGATCACCTGGATGAAGAACGGCATGCTTCGTATCGGAAAAATGAAATTCGAGAGAATAAACGACGGCAGATAGGTCGATACGATCGCCAGCTGCACCGAGAGCACCTGCACGCGCGTCGCCGCGGAGATCAGGATGCCGAGGCTTGAGGTGCCGATCAGGAACAGCAGGGAGATAAGGCACAGCTCTGTAAAGCTGCCCGTAAAAGGGACGCCGAAGGCGAAATAGCCAATGCTTAGTCCGATCACCACGTCGAAGATGCCGATGAAGAGATAGGGAAACAGCTTCCCGAGAACCACCTCTGCCCCCCTGACCGGCGTGGTTATGAGCGTCTCCATCGTTCCACGCTCCCATTCGCGCGAAATCGTCAGGGAGGTGATCAACGCGGAAATAATCGACAGGATAAGGACGATGAGACCCGGAATGATGAAGTTCTTGCTCTTCAGCTCCGGATTGTACCATACCCTGCTTCTCACATCCACCGGCTGCCTGACGTCGACGACGCCTCTTTTACTCAATTCCGTGCTCAATATGCCATTGTTGAACTCATAGGTGATCGCCTTCACGTACCCGGTCGCGATCGTTGCGGAGGTCGAATCGGATCCGTCCACCAGGAGCTGCACCTCGGCGGGCTTTCCGGACTTAAATCTCTCTTCGAAGTCTGGGGGAATGACGAGAGCCATAATGATTTCCCCCGAATCGATCAGGCGGTCAATCGAGTCGTATCGACTGATGTACTTTTCAATTCTCAGGTATTCCGTGTGAGAGAATTTCTCAATGTATTGCCTGGCGAAGGAGCCCTTGTCCTGGTCGTATATACCGATGCTGATGTTCGTCACGTCGACGTTGAGCGCGTACCCGAAGAGCAGGACAAGCAACGAAGGCACGAACAGGGACAGGAGCAGGCTGCGCCTGTCCCGGCGGATCTGTATCCATTCCTTGCCCGCGATCACCATCATCCGCATCAGGGTCTTTTGAAGATTCACTTCCTTTCCTCCCCGGATACGATCTCTATAAAGCTGTCCTCAAGCCGCGGCGCCTCCTCCTCGATGGACACGATAGACACCCGTCTCCTCGCCAGCAGGCGCTCGACACGCTTTCGAGACTCGGCGATGGAATCGGTAAAAAGCCTGAGCGAATTGCCGGTGCGAATTATCCGCAGGCCCTTGTCCGCGCTCAGCGCCTCCTCCGCCTTTTTTGAATCTGTCACAACGATATTCAGCATTTTCTTCTTCATCTCGCCCCTGATCGACGCAGGGCTCCCGAGCCTTATGAACCTTCCGCGGTACATCAGGGCGATCCTGTTGCTCCGCTCGGCCTCGTCCAGGTAGGCGGTGGTGACGATGATCGTGACCCCGCCCGCGAGCAGCTCGTACAGAATATCCCAAAACTCCCGCCTCGATACCGGATCGACGCCGTTGGTCGGCTCGTCCAGGAGCAGGACCTCGGGGGTATGAACCAGGCAGCAGGCCAGTCCGAGCTTCTGCTTCATGCCGCCGGAAAGCTTTCCCGCCAGCCTGTCCTTAAAGGGGCCCAGCCTGCTGAAGGCGTACAGTGACGCCAGCCGATGATTAATTTCCTTCTTTTGAAGTCCGAAGAGCCTGCCGAAAAAAAATATGTTTTCCTCGACCGTGAGGTCCTCGTACAGTCCGAATCGCTGGGGCATATACGCAAGCAGGGGCTTGATTTTATAAGGGTTCCTGTGAACGTCGAGTCCGTTCAGGGAAACGCTTCCCTCGTCCGGTAACAGGATCGACGACAGCATCCTCAGGAGGGTGCTCTTGCCCGCCCCGTCGGGGCCTACGATTCCGAATATCTCGCCCTGGTTGACGGTGAAGTCGAGTGAGTCCACAGCAATGACGTCGCCGAACCGCTTGGTAAGTGCGGCCGCCGCGATCACTGCTTCGCCCCTGTTACTATATACGCGTCGGCGGGCATCCCGGGCTTGAGCTCCTGGCGGGGATTGGGCAGCAATATCTTGACCGCGAACATGAGCTTCACCCTTTCGTCCTTGGTCTGGATCGTTTTGGGGGTGAACTCGGCCTTGTCTGATATCGTCACGACCGTGCCTTCAAACTTCTTATTCGGGTATGAATCCACGCTGATGAAAGCTTTTTGTCCGAGCTTGACCCTTCCCATCTGGACTTCGTTTACGTAGATTTTTATCCACGTGTCGGTGACATCCGCAATGGTGAGGATCGCAGTCCCGGGGAATGCGATCTCGCCGATCTCGAGGTTCTTTTCCAGCACGACTCCGTTGATCGGTGACTCTATGACCGCGTTGTCGATGGTGGCGTTGATCTGGTCGTATGCGGACAGGGCCACCCGGTACGCGGTCACCACATTGTCATAATCCTTCTTCGAAACCGAGCCGGTCCGGTACAGCTCCCTGATCCTCTCGAGATTCGTGCGCGCATTCGTGAGGCTCGCGATCATCGATAGTCGCTGCGCGCTCAGCTCTTCATACGCGAGCCTGACCAGGACCTCGCCCCGCTTCACCTCCTGGCCCTCGTCTTTCGCAATGCGGGT
Organism: uncultured Leptospirales bacterium; assembly: GCA_964529965.1. Classification (GTDB taxonomy): domain Bacteria; phylum Spirochaetota; class UBA4802; order UBA4802; family UBA5550; genus RBG-16-49-21. The sequence continues at coordinate 4,308 of CAZHAD010000011.1, forward strand.
GATCCTGCCCGCGAGCTTGGAGCTGATGTCTATCTCGGTCACCTCTATGGTGCCTGATCCCTCGATCCTTGATTTGTTCTCTCCCCAGTACCGGAACACGTCGAAATAGAGGACCGACAGCACCAGAACCGCAACGACGACGGCAACCGGGATCAATCTTTTTTTATTCATTGCCCTTTCCTCCGAGTATAATTGCTTCATCCTCAACGCCTATCTCCTTTCTCAATTGGGCCAGCGACAGATAATAGGTGTTTATTGAGTTGATGTATCCGGTCTTCGCCTGAATGAGCTGCACCTGCGCGGCGAGCAGGTCGGAATTCTTGATGACGCCGGCGCGGAAGCTCTCCCTCGCAATGCGCAGTCCCTCCTGCGCCTTCTGAACGTTCTCCTTGTGGGAATAGATCGTCTGATACGCAGTGAGGAGATTGGAATAAGACGACTTTATGGAGATCGTGAGAAGCCTGGTCACCTTGTTGAGCTCTTCTCCGGCCTCCTCCATCATGATCTTCGCCTCCCTTTCCTGAGCCCTCGTCGAATCGATGGGAATGAGCGATCCCCACCGGTAGGTAGCGGCGATCTGGACCTGCCAGTTCGGCTGCCACGCGCCGTTGCCGGCGATGCGGGACAGGTTCAAATATCCGGGTCCTGCCGGTGTCGGTATAAAAACATCGGACACGTTCGGCAGGCCCTTGTTGTAGCCGTAGTATCCTCCGACCGTGATGGTGGGCCACAGATAATAGGAGCTGTTTATGTTCGCCCGGTGTCTTTCAATCTCCTTTTTCATTTTCAGCTGAATCACTTCCGGCCTGTTTCTTAAGGCGGTTGCACCGACCCTGGCCACGAAGGAATCGACGTCATGTTCCGCGATCTTGAAATTGTCCTTTTCAATGATGCTTCGATCGGCAGTAAACACCTGGCCGTCAAGCCCGAGCTGGTAGTTCAACATGTCCACCGCCAGCCGGTGCTGGTTTTCCGCCTCCAGCAGGAGCGGCTCCTGGCTTTTGAGCAGCACCTGCGCCTGGAGCAGGTCGTAGCGCGGCACGCTGCCGGTTTTGTACATGTTTTCGACATCTTTCAGGTTCTCCTGAAGCATGCGAATGGTGTCCTTTCTGAGGGATATGGTCTCCTCGGCGAGAAGCAGATTAAAGTAGCTCTCAATGACGCTATATTCGATGTCGCTCTCCACCCTCTTCACCTCCTCGGTTGAAACGATATACCCCTTCCGCGACATCTGCAGGGTGTGATAAAAGATTCCCGGATTTAGTCCGAACCTGACCTGGACAATCTTGATATCATACTGGCCGTCGGTGAGGCTCAGGAACCCTGAATCCGCTCCCTGACGCACCAGGGATGCCTGCGACTCGAGTGACGGGTAGAGCATTCCCCACGCCTCGTTGACCTTTTCGGCGTCCGCCCTCTGTTTAAAACGGGCTATCTTGTAATCATGGTTGTTCTTCTTCGCCAGCCTGACCGCATCGGCCAGGCTAATCTTCTTGAGAGCAGAACCTGCATTCAGGCTGCCCGGGGTCACGGTAAAAACGGCGCCAATCGCGACAAGTATCAGTGCGGGTATTCGGCTTGAGAGATTCATGATTCCTCCTTAGTGCGCGAGTATTCCGGATCTTAGAATAGAGAGCAGATTTATCCTGAATGTATCGAAAAAATCATGCGGAAACAACGCCTTGCCGACGTCCGTGTCGGCCAGGGTGATCCTGAGCAAGTTGGAAAACACAATCAATCCCACTATCTGGATGAAAGTAATCGACGGTATCACATCCCTGAATATACCGCGCTTTATTCCGTCTGCGAATATATCCTGTACGATTTTGAGCATGGGGAGTATGACTTTAGGAAGCATGAGCTTCTTAAAGTATTTGCCGCCGCTCGATAACTCACGCAACATCATCTTTACGAAATCCTGCTCAAGATTTTTGATAAAGCTTATAAATTCGGTAATTATCATCTCAAGCTGTTCATACGGGTTTTTATCTTTGGGTATTTTATCCATTACCCTTTGAACGATCATATTGTACATCTTCGATAAAATAAACTCATACAGGGCTTCTTTGCCTTTAAAGTGATAATAAATCATCGCCTTGTTTACCCCCGCCCTACGCGCGATCCGATCGATCCTGCCGCCGTAGAATCCGTGCATCGCAAATTCCCTGAGGGCGGCCTTTTCTATCTTTTCTTCGGTAGGGATTACATTCACCACATTCAGCCTTAATTTAATATTAACTAACTATTTAGTTAACTAATATATACAATTAAAATTTAACCGTCAACTTTTTTAACCTTTTTTTAAAATGAAAATTCGCAGAATATTTATGAAGCCCGGATATCTAGGGGTAACAAACGCATCCTACTGAAGACTAATCATTATCCACATCCTTAAATCAACTTTTCTAAGCACCCCAAATCCCCCGAAAGGTGGCTTAACCTCGTCACCCGAACCCCTTTTACATTAAGAAATGAAGAAATTCCTTTAGCTTAAATACTTGGTTTGTATAAAACCGGCGCTATACGGATCAAACGTAAAGTTTTTTAAGTGCCTATCCTTCATCTTGTCAGAAATATCTTCCAACGTTTGTTGAATTTCCCGCGTATTGTCATTCGGCATATTGGAGTTCTGTGAATTGGTAATGCCTACCTGGATGTCTTCCATTCGTGCTTTTAAAAATTTCTGTGAAATATTGTTAAAAATATCCAGAAGGTCAGATTGCGCTTCATCATCGAGAATCAACATTTTTTGACCCAGTGCTTTCAGTTCCTCGGATGGTATCGAACCGGATCGATCCTCCTGATCGCTGAAAAATTCCCCCATACTGACATTGAGAGCTTTGCATATTTTATATATTGCCTCAAGCGGAGGAAAAGGCGAGTTCTCCCAGAATGATATATTCGGTCTTGATACGCCGATTTTTAATGCCAGTTCCGCCTGATTCAGACCGGCAGTTTTTCGTAATTGTTTAATTCTTTCGCCATACATGGATCAATATTATAAAATATGATAAAGAAAACAATAAAAATTTTTATAATATGTTTAAAATATTAGATTTTATATTGACAAATGTTAATAAATTTAACAAAAATACATATAAATGTTTATTTTATTAACATAAAGGGGGTATTATATGGCTTTAAATCCAATAATTGATTCCAGGGACGTGAAATTCGTGCTCTTTGAATTGCTCGAACTTGAAAAATTCGTTAAAAGCTATCCTAAATATGCTGATTTTGACCGAGAAGCATTTGAGAGCACGCTTGATCTCGCGGAAAAAGTCGCTGTCGAAAAGGTATATCCGACCTTTAAAGAAAGTGATAAAGAAGGCTGTACGTATTTTGCAAACACGCGAGAAGTCAAGATTCCTAAATGCTATCATTCCGCGCTGAATGCATACTATGAAGCGGGCTTTTACGGAATGATAGAGGACCCGGATCATGGCGGCATGGGAATGCCCCGCTGTATGGTCACTGCGGTGGGTGAAATTATCGGTTCCGGCAACAGCAATATTACCATGTATCCCGGCCTCTCTCTCGGAGCCATGGAATTGATTCGTGCCTTTGGCACCCAGGAGCAAAAGAATTTATACATGCCTAAAATGATGAGCGGGGAATGGGGAGGCACCATGTGTATCACCGAGCCTGATGCGGGATCGGACGCTGGCGCCATGAAATCGAAGGCCGTTCGGCAGACGGACGGAACGTATAAAATTACCGGCCAGAAAATATTCATCTCATGCGGCGAAAATGATTACTTCAAGAACATAATCCATGCGGTTTTGGCGCGGATCGAAGGCGACCCCAAGGGAACCAAGGGCCTGTCGCTTTTCATCGTTCCTAAAATCCGCATGAATCCGGACGGAACGCAGGGCAAGCCCAATGACGTGACCTGCACCGGCATCGAGCACAAGATGGGGATCAAGGGATCGTCCACGTGCACCCTCTCCTTCGGGGACAATGGAGACTGTACCGGCTATCTTCTGGGAGGCGAACGAAAGGGAATAAAGAACATGTTCCAGATGATGAACGCCGCCCGCATCGGCACCGCCATGCAAAGCCAGTGCATTTCAAGCATGGCCTATATGCACGCGGTCGCCTATGCAAAAAGCAGGGTCCAGGGCGTTCATGTGGCTCAAATGCTTAATCCCGAAGCCAAAGCCGTCACCATCAGCCAACATCCTGATGTGAAAAGGATGCTCCTGTTCATGAAGTCCCATGTCGAGGGAATGAGGGTCATCGCCTACTTCCTTTCCCATTCCTTGGACATAACCGATATCTCCGAGGGCGAGGACGCTAAAGAGGCCCGGGCGATAGCCGAGATCATGATCCCGATCTGCAAGGCCGGCATCACCGACAAAGGGGTGGAAATTTCATCCGAATCAATGCAGGTGCACGGCGGATACGGATATTGCCAGGAATATCCGGTTGAACAGATGATGAGAGACGCACGGATATTCCCCATCTATGAAGGCACCAACGGCATACAGTCCAATGATTTAACGATGAGAAAAATACTCATGAATCCCGAGCAGTATAACTATTCGATCTTAAAAAAGCGGATACGGGAAGTCGTCGGCAAGGCCAGGGGAATCGTGGACGACAAATACATCGCGCTGGTCGAGCGAGGGGTTCACAAGCTCGATGAGGTCGTCGATATGATGAAAATGCAGATGGCCGAGAGGCAGTTTCTGCACCTGTTCATGAACGCCGTCCCGCTCCAGCAGGCGATGTTCATGCTCTGCATGGCGTGGGCCCACCTCTGGTCCCTCGGCATCACCCGTCCGAAGATGCAAAAACTCGTCGGCGATAAAAAGGACGAGGCCCGGGAAAAGCTTCTGGAAGATGATTTTGAGGCCGCATTCTATACGGGCAAGGTCCTTGCCTCGGAATTCTATCTCGGCATGGAGTTTCCGAAGTATTTCGGGAAGATCGAGGCGATATTGTTCGGGGAGACCGCAGTCATTAAGGCGTCCGATCCGATATTCACGGGGGTACTCGAGAAATAACATAGATCAGGTGTCGCTCCTGATTGAATTTCCAGTGTCATGGAATGGAACAAGTTTCATTTGTTTTTCAGTATCTGAAAGCATTTTCCGGTTTTTGTGATAAAACTATGCTCCGATTATTGTAGAGGAAAAAAAATCCAAGTGATATACTTTTTGATATCCTTTAACGACATACCGGTTCCCAGATAGAACCCGTCGATCCATATTTCGAAATGCAGATGGGTCCCATAATCTTTCCTTTCGGCTTCGCCGAGAAGCCCGGAATTGCCCGCCCACCCCAGGCGCTGTCCTTTTTTCACGCGACCGTCTTTTTTTATTTCCGGATCGATCCGGGAAAGATGATTATATGTAGTGACAATCCCATTCAGATGATCGATCCAGACCTGTATGCCGCCGAAGGACCTCTTCACGAAGGTATGCGGATGGGTTTGATAATATTGAGACTGACGTTTCCATTGAGCCTTTCATCAAAATATTTTATTTTTGAGCTGCCGATATCGGTCTCTTTTTCAGCGATAGCGGCATACCCATTATGGGTGGCATCTTTGGGAATATAGATGCGGAAGGTGCTTGCATCAATCCCGCCAAGATCAATGACCGCCTTATTCTCATATTTTGTCGGCAGCCATTTTCTTGATATTTCAAAATCGACGCGGGTAAAATCGATCTTCATACATAAATTGCAGGATACAATATTTGATTGTTCTATAGTTATCCCTTTTCCCAATGTAAACGACAATGGAGGTCATAATTCTTTTAATCCCAAAATCAATTTCTATCCAGTGAGGGCCGCGGCTTTCTTTCGAGATCCATGACGTGCTCGTATCAGAATCCATGGCTTTTTCGCCGCTGTATAATTTGCTGTAGCTTGAGCCGGTCGAATAATAAATCTTTTGAGCGGTGTTTTGGCCGGCGATGATATAATCCCTGGTATTTAAATTCCTTTTAGGTATCTGGCCCATGTTCATTGAAAAGAACAGCAGGATGCAGACAGCATTAACCATGATTCAACTCTTTTTAACAACAATTAGTCACAACTATAATATTTTTTCTAGTATAAAACATTTTGTATTGAAAATATTACAAATTGTTTTATTTTATATTCAATTTAATTCACGCCGAGTGGGAATCCCCGCAAATTATTGAAATAATGCAAGAAGAATCCGAAAAAACATTTCAAGACTGGACATATCAAGCTGGGTTTAAAAAATTCTGACTGAGAATCCGATACATTATATAAAAATTTTACCAACCCGAAAAAAATATGATCAAAAAAATTCTTGAAATCATGCCGCCAATCTGGCATTCTTCTTTTCCATGATTTCCAAAATAACCGGAACCATAGACGAATTGAAGCCCACAGAGGTCATCCTCGACGTGCACGGAGTCGGGTACGGGTTGAGCATCCCCCTGTCGACATATGAAAAGATACAGGCGTGCGGCGACGTGACCCTTTACGTGTACACGATACACAGGGAGGACCAGCTCAAGCTTATCGGCTTTTATACCGAAGAGGAGAAAAACATCTTCACCATGCTGATAAATATCAGCGGCATAGGCCCCGCAATGGCGCTGTCGATCCTTTCCGGCATCACCATCGGGAGGCTCATTCAGGCCGTGCAGACCGACAATTCAAGCCTGCTTACCACAATACCGGGTATCGGAAAGGCGAAGGCGGAGAAACTCGTATTCGAACTGAAACGAAAATTGAAAAAGCTCACGCAATATGCCGGCAGATCCGAGGAGAATGTACGCACACCGCGCGAAGACGCGGTAGAGGCGCTTGTGAGCCTCGGGTTCGACGAGTCAAAGTCCTCACGCGCAGTTGACTCGATAATCGCCCGAAATCCTGAAAGCTCGATCGAGCATATCATCAAGGAATCGTTAAAATCCTTAGCCTAGGTCGCCCGATCTTTTATTTTTTTTAACCTTCTTTACAATCCCCCGGGCTGCATACCCGGTGATAAAACCGATTCCAAGCAATATATACACGATCAGTATGAGGGGATAGCTTGCTTGCCAGAACAGTATGTTGACGGATATGGATTGTGTATTCTGTGTTGACAAAATGGTTATCAGCACAATCATTACAATGATAAGTATGGTTTTCAGCTTCATGTTTTATTTAATCCGCCTTCATACAATGAATATTGCAGATTTATCCAAAGGACCAACATACCGCCTTTCATCGATTTTATCAAGCAAATTTATGCCCTGATCGAATTTCACAGTGTATGATGAGTTATCAAGCATGTATAGATATTTCATAACGGGCAACGGCAGGATCTGCCGCAGTCCGTTATATCCTGCAAAATATTATACTTTGTTCATCATTTAAGCGATATCCGCCCAAGAAAGCCTTTATGTCTCTTTCCGTAGGGGGGATACCGCGAAGGAATATCAATAAACCGTGAACGGATCATAATGCTTTTATTGTGGGAAAAAGTATCAAAACTCGCCTTACCATGATAGGCTCCCATTCCGCTCGCTCCCACTCCGCCGAATGGAGTAAAATAATTTCCGATCTGGATCACCAGATCGTTTACGCAAATCCCTCCCGAGGAGGTGCCGTTGATGATCCGTTCAACCGTTTTTTTGTTATTGCTGAATATATAGACAGCCAGCGGCTTAGGGAGCGATTTGATGATCGAAAGCGCACCATCCAGATTTCTGTACGCAATAACCGGAAGAATCGGTCCGAAAATCTCCTCTTTCATCAGAGGCTGGTTGAGGGACACCTCGTCGATGACGGTCGGTTCGATGTAGAGCTGGGAAAGATCGGCCCTCCCGCCGGTTATTTTTACTCCGCTCCTGAGAAGCCGGGTGATCCGGTGAAAATGCCTCTCATTTATGATCCTGCCGTAGCTTTTGCTCAGCTTTGGATTATCCCCGTAGAATTCTCGGATATAGCCCTTTATTCTCTTAAGCAGCTCCTCTTTTACCTCATAATGCACGAGCAGGTAATCGGGCGACAGGCAGACTTGCCCCGCATTGATAAACTTTCCCCACGCAATCTTTTTTGCCGCCATGTCGAGCGAGGAGTCTTTGTCAACGATGACCGGGCTCTTGCCGCCCAGCTCCAGGGTCACCGGCGTTAAATTATTAGCCGCGGCCCGCATTATTATTTTACCGATCTCGGTTCCCCCCGTAAAGAAGATATACTCGAACTTCTCATTGAGGAGCTCATGGGTGATATCTACCCCGCCTTGCACCACGGCGATATATTTCGGGTCAAAGGCGGCGCCGATAATGCCGGCAAGAACCTCTGAGGAGCGGGGAGCAAGCTCCGATGGCTTGAGTATGGCGGTATTTCCCGCCCCTATAGCTCCGACCAGGGGCGCAAGCGTCAACTGAAAGGGATAATTCCAGGGACCGATGATCAGGACCATGCCGTACGGCTCGGGCATAATCCTGCTTTTTGCAGGTGAAAACACCCGCGGTGTTCCGGCCGCCCTGCCCGCCGCCCACCGCTTGAGATGAACCAGAGCATAATCGATCTCCTGTAACACCATGCCCAATTCCGACGTATACGCCTCAAAGCCAGGCTTTTTCAAATCCTCCCAGAGAGCCTTAAGTATCCGGCCCTTATTTATAGAAATCGCATCGCGCAATTTCCTGAGCTGTGCGATACGGAACTCAATGTCCCTCGTACCCCCTGAATTGAAAAATTCGCGGTTTTTCTGCAGCAGAGACCTCGTGAGGATCGTTTCCTTGCTTATATGCCGCTGCTGTAATGCGTATTTATGATCTGTTTTAGCTTTATTTGCAACATTCATGAATGCCACCTCTTACATCACATATTTTTAATGACAACTAAATTAAATTAATATACTAAAGCGCGAAGGGTTAATCAAGTGAATAAAAAACTCCGCGTGACGCGGAGTTTTTATGCTAATCAGATTTCTTTTTCTTCGGCTGCGCGCGGCCGCCTGTTTTCCGTTTCCCCATGTGAGTCTGGCCCCGTTCCTGGCGTGCGGACCGGTCCGTTTTTCTCATTGCTGCCGGTCTGCGAGGCCCCTTCGGGACCGGCGACGGACTCCCGGGCTTTTTATATTTCATAACATATATCAGGTCAATCACCGCGGGGAGAATGAAAAGCGCGGCAAAGAGACACAGAACCACGCCGATCAGAAGCACGACCCCGAAATCGGATACGCCCTTGTGCCTCGCGGGGATGATGCTGAATAATCCGGTGATGATCGCAAGTGCGGCGAACGCGAGACCCCTGCCGGTCGTTTTTGTTGCGGCAAATGCCGTTATGTGAGTGTCCTCCCTCCAGCGGTGCACGATCCTGAGCCCGTACACGATGCCGAGACCCAGAAGAAGCGGAAGGCCCGCAATATTGGCCACGTTATAATCAATGTGAAACATGTAGAGGACCAGCTGAAGCCACATCATGCCGAGCACAAGGGGCACGAGCGAAAGGATCACCCCGTCAAAGCGGCGGAAATCCACGATCAGGAGGATCAGGATGATCCCGAACGAATAGACCATCGCCCAGAAGATGGCGTCCGCAGCCTGGCGCACGTACACCCGATGAGTGACCGGGAACCCCGTTACGTTCGGGGTGACGGACTTGAGCTCGCTGACGAACTTATCAAGAAAATTGATGTCCCAGATCGATCCCTTCGGGTATACGTACGCGGCATAGGTCCCATCAGGGCTTTTAAACCGGTTTATGATCTCCTTCGGAAAGGTGTTTTCGGTGATTATCGTCGGATTGAGGCTCTCCCTTATCAACTGGGTCGCTTTTTCAATGCTCGCGAAAAGCTCCTTCTCGAACCGTCGTGTCCTGGCAAGCATATACTCCCAGTCTTTTGAAGACAATTTCGCCTGTACGGTGTTGATATTCTTGATCAGCTTGTCTATCTGCTCCACCAATTTCGCCTGATTCCCCGTAAAGGCCTTGTCCTGGGCCTCTTCAAAATACGATTTCATCTTGGAAAGCACCTCGATATAATCGCTGTTCCTATAATCATTGGGGACAAGATTCATCTTTAATTTGCCCAAAAGCGGCCTTATTTTTCTTATTATTTTCAGCTTTTCCTTCTGATTGGTGGGAATGAACTCCACCAATGAATCCACCCTGCTCACCGTCGGAAGCGCCTTGACCTTCTGGGTGATCACTTTTAGCTTATCAAAATTCCTTTCCGTAATTATTGCAGAAGACATCTTGAAATCGCTGTTCTCTTCCATCTTAAGCTGGTAAATCGTGGATTCGGTATTCCGGGGCATGAGCTTGAGCACGTTGTAATCCATCTTGAGCTGGGTGGCTGCAAAAATGCTGAATAGGGTGACCGCGACGCTGACACCGACTATGACGATGTATAATGTCTTCCTCTCATGCTTGGCCGCATAGGCGATCGTCTGGCGCACGTGATAATCGCGAGGTTCGATGGGAATAAACATCAGCAGCGAAGGCATCATGATGAAGGTCGTTATCATGACGACCAGCAGACCTATCCCCGCGGCAAGGCCCAATTCGGAGAACCCGACAAACTTCGACAATGACAAGGCGAAAAACGCAAGGCTCGTCGTCAGACCTCCCGAAATAATCGACCGGCTTGTAAGAACCACGGATTTGTATATTGCGTCGTTGTATGACAATCCGTTTCCCAGCTCTTCCTCGGTGCGTTGTATCAGATAGATGCCAAAGTCTATTCCGATACCGAAAAGCACGGCCAGGAAGGACGAGCTGATAAGGTTGAGCCTGCCGATAATTATCGTGATCAGCCCGAGCGAGATGAAAAGGCCGGCGATGGTGGGAATGACCCCGATTATCATTTTCTTAAACGAACGAAAGCCGATCAGGAGTATGAGAGACACTATTATGACCGACAGGATGCCGGCGCTTCCGACATCTGAATAAATTATCTCGGTTTCGGTAAAAACGTGCGCAGGCATCCCCGTTAAGGCGTATTTAACCCTGCCCTTTAAATTCGGATGCTGCTCAAGCGCGTGCTTACACGCCTCCCTGATATTGGATATGAAGGGCCGGAGATAGCTGATTTCATCGCTGTATGACCGAGGCTGAATGAGTATGTACAGCATCTTAAAATCACGGGAAAAAAGATAGCCGCCGTGCTGAAGCATGCGCAATTGGGGAAATTCGTCAAGCGGCAGTTTTTCCGCCAATCTCAGCTTGATCTGGTTCGGATTCGACAGCCACTGATTCCATTCAAGAAAGAGCGCATTGAAAAAAGATACGATTTTCGTGGCGGTATCGATGGATATCTCGGTATTGGGATCTTTAAAGCTGTCGGTTGTCTCTTTTAATAAATCATAGAGATTCGATATTTTTTGAATTTTATATATGATATTTTTTTTATTCTCGAGGAGATGGAGCATCTTACGCAGATCCTTGCGCGAAAAATAGAGCGGCGCGCTTCGGATGAGCACGCTCGCATCAATCTTGTAAAATACCGATTTGACCCATGTATGTTGCTTTTCTATCTCCGATGCGAAATCGTCCGCACATGCCTTGAGCGCATCACTGTCGCCTTCCAGCACCACGATGAGATTATCGGACACGCCGAATTTCTTCTGGAATGCGAGAAATTTAGCCTGTTCGGGGTGATTGCGCGGTATCAAATCCTGTTGTGAAGATGAGATCTTCAAATGCGGTATGAATGCGCCCAGTATGATACTGATAAGCGCCATTATGATCAGTATGAGCTTGCCCCGCTTCAGAGATTGCCTGTAAATATAGTCTAAAATTTTCCTCTGCATACTTCACTCATTTATCATTAAATAGCCTTAATGGAAATATTGTTATCTTGCTGCCATGTATCACGCTGTAAATAAATAGTTAGCAGCGGACCGACCTCACTTGCAAGCATTTTTTACATGAAAGATTGAAATAAGGATCGTGCGTCAATAAAAATTAATTGACATTTGTATTATTGTTGACAATCTAACCCCCAAGGGTAGGGCATTGTTCCCTACATTGTTCTCTCATAGAAAAGCGTACGCTGTTTTATAATAAAATTATCCTTCTCTTCACAATATCATTACTCATTAATTGTTGTATGTTATAGTGTCTAACACGGGATTTCACAAGGGAGAAAGTGCATGAAAAAAGCAACTCTGATCTCCACGGTCGTATTGGCGGTATTCATGATTTTGTTGTTTCCGTACAAACAATCAGGATATTGCGATAATAAAATAAGCTTTGCGGTGATATTCTTAGGAGGGCCGGATACCGGCGCCGAGGGTGAAAAAATCATAGAGCAATTTATAAGTTCCCTTACAAAATTGACGGGCCTGAAAAGAAACACGCTGCAGGGAAAATATTTCAATAATATTATCAACGCCAAGGCTTACATAAGGCAGCACAAAAATTCATATATCATGGGATCGCTCGGGTTTTTCCTCGCCAACAGGAAGGAAATGAAACTGGTACCCCTGGCAGTGGTCAAGATAAACGGTAAAGATATAGAACAATATTACCTCATTGCCAACAAGGGAAAATTCAAATCACTTGCAGATCTGAAAGGCACGGTGCTTTCCGGAAACATCCTGTACGAGGATACAACGTTCATAAACAGGATGATATTCGGCGGCAAAATCGATATCTCACAATATTTCAGGCTGAAGCCCACCGGCAGACCCTTGAGCGCCATCAGAAAGCTGATACGTGGAGAGTACGATGCGGTGCTTCTCAATTCAACGCAATATAACAACCTCAGAAAGATTGCATATTTTAATAAAATCCAAATCATCTATGAATCTCCACAAATGCCCGCGCTTGGGCTCATGATGATTGACACTGCCAGGGACAACTCAATCAGAAACAAAATCGTCAACGCGATCTCAAGAATGTGCAATCAAATCGATACGAGAGAAGCGTGTTCGAATTTCGGCATACAGGGCTTCGCCCCGGTAAATGCGGAGTTGATTAATAATGAAATCAAGCAATATGAAAGCGGTCGTTAGCATTGCATTGATATTCTTTTTCAGCGGGTGCCTTTTTCAGAAAAAGATCTCAAGCCAAACAAGGCCTACTCAGATGGCGGGTGAGTCCCAGCCGGACTGGTACGGCGCAGATATTAAATTACTGCCGATTTCGAACAATCCGGACGCATTGGCGGAAATCGCAAACGCACTATGCCTCAGGTCGGCCCCCCTGGGCCAGAAGGTGTATGCCATGCGCCTGGCCGCATATGCAATCGATCAGGATAAAAAAAATAAACACGCGGCCCTCGCGCTCTCCCGAGCGGCCTTCCTCGTCGCTGATACTATTGAAGGTGATGAAAAAGAAATCAAAAAAAATGCCGAAATCGGCGTCACCGCCGCCCGTATCGCCGGCGTTGACGAAAGCAATCCCGAAGCCTGCTATTATTTCGCCCTGAATCAAGGATTGATCGTCCACTCACAGGGTCTTTTTGGAATCAAGAAGCTTCCTGAGATCGTCAATGCACTCAAAATCGCCCAGAAGAACGGATCGATCGATTATGCCGGTCCCATACGCGTTCTCGGGATTCTCTATCTAAAAGCCCCCGCCTGGCCGAGTGGGATCGGCGATCTTGACAAGTCGCTCGACCTTCTGGAACAGGCCGTCACTAAAGAGCCCGCTTTCCCTCAAAACTTCATATTCTATGCCGAGGCTTTGATTGAGGATGACAATCATGAGAAGGCGCTTCAGAATTTGGACATAGCCTACCGGCTCGCCGTTCCCGAGATCTGGGGAATCTATTATTCAAAAAAATGGCGTGCCGATATTGATGAACTGAAGAAAAAAATCAATAAACAATAACCGACATGCCCGGGATCGTAACTCACAGCATCATTCTTAAAGACACCATCGACCTGCTCGCCAAAAAACCAAAAAAAAGCTATCTGCTGAAATCCATAGAGGCGCTCTTCAGGACTCCGGAATACCTTTCTTCCGGATTGTTCGGCTCCATCGGTCCAAACATCTTCGATTATATCCCTGGAGGAAAAACGAAATACAGCTACGGAAATGACATATCCTTTTTCATCCATAACGGCGGTTCCGAAAAAATCATACAATCTATGATCACGCACATCTATTCGTACAAGGACAAAAACACCGAATGGGCGGCGACGCAGAGGGCATATCTTTACGGGTTTATCAGCCATATCGTTTCCGATTCAATCTTCCATCCATTTATCTTTTATTATTCAGGTTTCCCCTCGACAAGCTCGATCAACGAAATTCATCATTTCAGGCATCAAAATCTTTTATTTCAATACCACATAGACAATTATCTTCAATACCATGATGAAAAAACCGCGGGGTATGGATTTAATCTTGATGAGATGCTGAAGATGAAAAAAAATCGTTTTGCATACCGTGTGGAACCGGCCGTAAAATGCCTGCTGCATGATTCAATCAAGGAGTCATATCCAGAAATTCACTCGAAAATCGTTCTGTTAAACAAAAAAACATCCGACGCGCCATGCCGCAAAACGCTCGGCTACCTGGATCTCATACCGTATATGATCAAGATGACCTACTGGTTGAAAAGAAATGAAAGCACCCGCCTCGCGAAGCTCCTTAAAGCATTGCTTAAGAAAAATATACTGTTTTCGGATTTCATGGTTCAATATCCCAAAAATAAAAAGTATGATAAGAATGTTGTGAACAAGCACCGGGAGCGATGGGAGAATCCCGCAGGCAAGCCCGGACTTCACTATGAATCCGTCAATAATCTCCTGTCCGCTTCAGGTGAGCAGATCATAAGGATATGGGAAAAAATTGAATCATGTCTCTACGCGAAAGAAGACATGAATGTCATGGCCGATTTCAAAACAAATACATACACGGGGGACGAGAAATTCGCGTATCGCGACATGAAGGTAAGCCGCCCGATCCGATTGAGCGGGCTTAATTGATGCTTTTCATGACGGCGAGATAATGTTTTTTTGCGAGGCTCTGTATCTCTCCGGGATTCAGAAATTTAACTAAACCCGGATTTTCAATCAATTCATGGTTGCCGGTGTTTTTCGCGATGAATCGTATATAATTCATTGCCGCCACCCGGTGGGGATTTATCGCATTGTAATTTAAATAGCTGTAGAGGACAGAAAGACCGAGCAGGGGATTCGCATACATGGTGCTGCCCAGCGAAAGCTCTTCGCCCTTGACCTGGTCAAAGTTATTATACTTATTGTTGAGGACTTTATGGGTCAGCTCATGGATGATAAACATTTTCCATATCTCGTTTTTTATATTTTTTTTGTCCTTGAATGCACGGGAAAGGCAATATTTGATGTCATCGGTCAGCTGCGACCCTACAAAAAACATCGAATTGACATTTTCGCCATGGAGTATTTTCTTCGCGATATTGTAATCGTTGTCAACCTCGGCGGGATTGATATAAATCATGTTGAAGTAAAATGTTGAATTGCTGGTTGAGAACTCATCGTAGTAAATAAACGGCTGGATGTTGTAAATGCTTTCTTTAATTTCAAAAAAAGGATGCCTGATATTGACAAGCTGCTTTTTTCCGAAAATGCAATAGTCGAGTGATATTCTGTCGGACCAGGATGTTTTGTCCTTTGAAAATTTCAGTATGATATTCCTCGACGCCAGTATGTCTTCAACGCTTCGCAGCTCCCTTGCATCATATTTCCTCGGCTCAAGATAAATCGACAGCAGAAGATGCGCCAGGCTTTTCAATTTTTTATCACGGATCGAATTTAAGTAATTTCTGTATTCTTTAATATGAAATCCCTCGGTGCCCATGATCTTCATCGGTATGCTGTCCTTTTGGATCATATTTACAAAATGCGGATTTTCATTGAATAAAAGGACAACGTATGCGTATAATTTTCCGTTGATGCTTTTAATGTTGACCGTTTCGGAAAAATAATCGTAGTTGTTAGTCGCGGGGTCATAAAGCTGAGCACGGGCACCCGCCATGAGGAACCCAACCGTGACGATCAACACAATACCTGCGGCCCACAGGGGACGCGTATTTACACCATTTCTGAACATGTTTTTAAACCAGAATTGAAAAGTGCCCGCACATAAACAAGTACTTGGCGCGGCTTGTTAACCGAATTAAATCCCTTTTTGCCCTTGTTGCGCATCGATCTTGTTACAGCCGTTTCCAGTATCTCCAGCGTACAGCTTCGGGGATTTTGCACGCTGCGATAAAAATATAAAAATAACTTTACTCAATTAGTACTCTTTTTTATTTTAATGTTAAATGTAATTTAAATCCTAAATTAGTAAATGAAAATAGTATCACTATAATTATTTTATATTTGACAAATGCAAGATAAATAATATACAAAAATGAATTTTTATTCAAATTCAGATGGGTGAGCTTATGAAATTAGAAGATTGTGTAAAGTGTTCAAGCTTTATAGACAATAGAGCAGATTGCGTCCTCTGCAAGCACGGGGACGAAATCGAGCCTAGGGTATTGGATAAAAATACGGTCGTGTCGTGCCCAAAAAACAAATGACGTATTCAAATAAGATGCATGACCAACCCGCTCTTCAGCTTGGGGACAAACCAGGTTGATTTTGGCGGCATTATTGCACCTGCATTTGAAACCTTCATAAGCTGTTCAATTCCCGTCGGAAAGAGTGAAAAACCGGCCGCATATCTGCCGCTGTCGACCATTGCCGTCAGGCACGCCACACTATTGTCTCCTCCGATAAATTCTATACGCTTATCGGTCCTAGGATCAAGAATGCCCAGAACCGGTCCGAGCAGATGATCCTGGAGCAATGTTACGTCCAGGCTGTTCACCGGATCATTCCCTGGATCAAACCGAGGATTAAGGACATGCCAGGCATGATCCATGTACATGCATATTTCATGAAATGATTCTGGCGACGATTTGTTCGTCTTTTGGATATGAAAATCATCTGAAACCCGCTCCTGGAATGCGGTTGAAGAGAGCCCGTTCAGTCCCTCAACCACACGATTATAGGATAGAATTCGCAGCTGAGAATGGGGAAAAATGACCGCCATAAATCTGTTGAATTCCTCTTCTCCTGTAAAATGGGGGTTTTCCTTCCTTCTCTTCATCCCTATGCGAACCGCAGCAGCCGCACGATGATGGCCGTCGGCGATATAAAGGACCTCTCTTTTAAAGGCAGACATGAACGCTTCCATTAAATCATCATCATCGATGACCCTTATAATCTGGCGGACCCCGTCGTCCTCGCTGACAAAGTCATACTCAGGAGGAATCTGCAGAGCTTTTTGAAAACAATGATCTTTTGAGCCGTCGTCATTGAAAAAAAGAAAAACCTGCCCGGTATTGGCGCCAACCACGTCAATATGTTCCGCCCGGTCGTTTTCCTTGTCTTCTCTGGTTAGCTCGTGCCTTTTGATCACTCCATTCAGGTAATCGTCGATGCTGACGCTGGCGATGAGGCCCGTCTGCTCTCGGCCGTTTATGACCTGAGTATACAGATACATATACGGACGATCATCCTGCGCCATGATGCCCTCATCGATCATCTTCTCAAGATACTCCTTGCCATGCAGGTAAACCCGGTAATCCCCGCTGTCGATCTCCCTGGGAAAGTCAATTTCAGGCCTTGATATGTGAAAAAAACTCAGCCTGTTGTTTCCTGCGGCTTTTCTTGCTTCCTCAACGCTCACTACGTCATAGGGCAATACGGCGACATGACGTACAAATTCCTTTTTAGGCCTCAGGCCTTTAAATGTGTTAATATTAGCCACAAGGCAATGTTAAATATCAGGCAACCTAGTTCAAGCAAATTTTGAGAAAAATTTCACAAAAATTGCCAAATTTTTTAAATTTTTTTCTTAAAAAATAAAATTAATTTGACAAAATTTGTGAAAAAAATCACATCATCACCGATGAATGCAAAATCCGGAAAAAAAGGAATCGAGCGAATCCCTGGTCCGACCCTGTCCAGATTATGCAAAATATACGGCCTCCTGGAGGAGCTCGGAGAAAAAGGAGAGATATCGATCTCATCAAAATACATCGGCAAGCGACTGGGCGTGGGGCCCCATAACATCAGAAAAGACGTCGGGTACATAGGAGAAGCGGGAACGAGCGGTTCAGGATATGACGCCAGGAAATTGAAGGTACAAATTGAAGAGGTGCTCGGTCTGAAAAAAAAACGCAATGCATGCATAATAGGGCTCGGTACCCTGGGAATCGTGATCATTAATTATCAGAAAACCATGTTCCCCAACCTGCGCATTGCAGCGGGGTTCGACTCCAATGTCAATAAGCTGGAAACCATACAGATCAGCATTCCGGTGTATCCAACATATGAAATACCGGAAGTCGTCAAACGCGACCATATCGAACTGGCGGTCATTACCGAGCCGGTGCTCAACATTGAAAAAATACCGGGCCGATTGATACAGGGAGGGGTCAAGGGCATTATCAATTTTACGCCGATCAACCTGGATCTGGAATATGAAAAGGTCCATCTCCGGAACATCGATATTGTTTCTGAGTTCAGGTATCTGTCGGCGTTGTTGAATCTGAGCGAATAAAAAATGATACTATACCATTAAGAAAGGAGAAAAAGTATGGCACGAGTGTACAATTTTTCAGCCGGGCCCGCAGTGCTGCCGGAGCCGGTTCTCAGGCAGGCCGCAGCAGAATTGGTCGAGTATAAGAATGCAGGAATGTCCGTGATGGAGATGAGCCACCGCTCAAAGGAGTTTGAGGAAATAATTCAGAGCACCGAGCAGCTTATCCGCGAATTGATGCACATACCGAAAAATTATCACGTGCTCTTTCTCCAGGGCGGCGCCACGAGCCAGTTTTCAATGATACCGCTGAACCTTTTCAAAAAAAGCAAAAAGGTCGACCTCGTTCACACCGGCTCATGGACCAAAAAAGCCATGGATGAGATCAAACACTACGGAACGGTGAATATGATCGCATCTTCGGAGGACAAAAACTTCTCCTACATCCCGAAGCTGGACAAGTCTAAATTCAGCAAGGATGCAGAATACTTCTACATATGCTCGAACAACACCATCGAAGGAACCCGGTTTACCGCATATCCGGAAACCGGTGACGTTCCCCTGGCGGCAGACATGTCCTCGCACATCCTTTCAGAGGTCATAGACGTGAACAAATTCGGGATCATATTTGCGGGGGCCCAAAAGAATATCGGGCCCGCGGGGCTTACCATCGTTATCGTGAGGGAAGATCTGGTCGGCCATGCCATGGATATCACGCCGATCATATTCGACTACGCCACGCACGTGAAAAACAAGTCAATGTACAACACGCCCCCGACTTACAGTATTTATATTGCAAAGCTGGTTTTCGAATGGCTTAAGAACCTCGGAGGAGTGGCGGAGATGCAGAAAATCAACGAAGAAAAAGCGAGTATCCTGTACAATTTCCTCGAAGAATCTTCGATGTTTAAAAGCCCGATTGCGGCAGAGGATCGTTCTCTGATGAACATACCCTTTGTCACGGGATCAAATGATCTGGATGCCAAGTTCGTCAAGGAGGCCAAGAGCGCCGGTCTGGTAACGCTCGGTGGCCACCGCTCCGTCGGAGGCATGCGGGCGAGCATATACAACGCGATGCCGGTCGAGGGGGTCAAAAAACTCGTCGATTTTATGAGAAAATTCGAATCTGAAAATAAGTGAGGTCGCAGCCATGTTTAAAATTCAAAAACTCAATAAAATATCGCCGAAGGGCCTCGAACGCATGCCCGGAGAGCTGTACGAACACGCGACTGAATTGATCAATCCCGATGCGATGCTGGTCAGGAGCGCTGACATGCATTCAATGGAGCTGCCGGACTCGCTTCTGGCGATCGCCCGGGCGGGCGCAGGCGTCAACAACATACCGATCGAAAAATGCTCCCAGAAAGGGATCCCGGTGTTCAATACTCCGGGCGCCAACGCGAATGCGGTGAAGGAGCTCGTCCTCATGGCACTCATTGTATCATCTCGCAAGGTTACCGACGGCATATTGTGGGTGAAAAGGCTGGCGGGGAAGGGAGACGAAGTTCCCAAGGCCATCGAAAAGGGAAAATCAGAATTCGCTGGACCGGAAATCAAGGGGAAAAAGCTCGGGGTGATAGGACTCGGTGCGATAGGGGTGATGGTGGCGAACGACGCACTCTCCCTCGGCATGGAGGTCACCGGCTACGATCCATTTATTTCAGTTGAGGCCGCGTGGGGGCTTTCCAGGTCGGTAAAAAGGGCGATAAGCCTCGATTACCTAATCTCCGATTCGGATTACATCACCCTTCACGTCCCTCTAAATGACAAGACAAAGGGAATGATAAGCAAGGAAAAATTCGCACTCATGAAAAAAGGGGTAAGACTAATCAACTTCGCGCGGGGAGGGCTGGTTAACAACGACGATTTAAAGGCGGCGATTAACGACGGGACCGTCGCGTGCTATACGACCGATTTTCCCGACGACGACCTTCTCAATATGGATCATGTCATTCCCATACCGCACCTCGGCGCATCCACACCTGAATCCGAGGAAAACTGCGCAGTCATGGCAGTTGATCAGCTGAGAGAATTTCTCGAGAAGGGGAATATAATAAATTCTGTCAACTTCCCCGAATGCTCTCTGATCCCTTCGGGGAGCAGGCGCATCCTCATCGCCAATAAGAACATCCCCGCGATAATCGGCCAGATCACCCAGATACTCGCCGATCACAAGATAAATATCGCCGACATGCTCAACAAAAGCAAGGGGGATTGGGCGTACAATATCATCGACATTGACGGTGATATTGATGAGGCGATAGTAAAACAGATAAAACAAATAAAAGATATCGTGATGGCGCGCATTATATGAAACACCACGCGCATGGGACGGGCGCGCCCGTTCCATGCGCGATGCCCGCTCATCTGCCCCTCGTGCCCCGGAGCCTGTACAACTGCCTGAACGAGGGCTTCCCCTCACTGTCAAATATAAGTATGGCGACCTCGTTAAAGAAAAAATAATTCACCCGGTACTTGCTGAGGTGCGTCGTTCTCACTGCCAATTTGTCAACGAGATGATACGGCTTGCCCGTGCCCGGATCGATTCCTTCTTTTGGATCCTTTGGAAATTTAACAAACTTAAACCTTTCACGCCCCTGCGAATCCCTGATAATGTTCCCCCGGCTGTCGGTGAGAGGATATTTAAAATTATCTAAATCAAACGGGTATGGAACGAAGCTTCTGATCCTCTGTGTGGGCGGTATGGGAGGCTCGAAGCTTGACCTGGTCCGTTGCGCTTTTTCGAATGTGGCGATCGTAAAAATATATAAATCCATCGGTTCGTCAGTCAAATTTTGCAGGATGAATTGCACCTCGAGAATTTCCCCCCTGCCCTTGTAATCAATCACTTTATTGAAATCGACGTTCTTAATCGCAAACTTGCTACTGTACTGGGAAAGTACGGGAATGTTCATTGTTGTTCGGCCCTGGCGTTTTGTATCATTTTGAGCATCGCCTTGGGATAACACGATTCCCGGCAACAACAATAACACAATAGTGGCTATCAATCTTTTCATGCAAACCCTCGCATGGAAGTCCACCCTCGAAGAATCATTGAGCAACTTCGTTTCGCTTACTCTTCATTAATATCGAACAGGCTCTCCTGTGCCGCGCTGTCGTATATTGCGGTGTATTTCAATCCCAAGTGCTGGTACGCAAGCGGTGTTGCAACCCTCCCACGGGGGGTGCGTTTCAACAGTCCCACCTGTACGAGGAACGGCTCGTAATAATCCTCGAGCGTATCGATGTCCTCGCTGAGTGAGATCGCTATCGTCTTTATACCGACAGGCCCCCCGTTATATTTGTTGATGATCGTGGTCAAAAGCTTCCGGTCCATATCATCCAGTCCGAGGTCGTCGATTTCGAGCCTCTCCAACGCGTATTTTGTTATGACAAGATCAATCAGTTTCATCCCTTCAACGGTGGCGAAATCGGATATGCGCTTGAGCAGTCGGTTGACGATCCGGGGCGTTCTTCTTGACCTTTTTGCTATTTCAAGCGCGGCATCATCCATAATCTTGCATTGAATGATCGATGACGATCTGATCGCTATTTCCTTTAATTCCTCTATGGAATAATAATCGAGGCGCAGGTTAATTCCAAACCTGTCACGGAACGCGGAGGTAAGGAGCCCCGTCCTGGTAGTTGCACCGATAAGTGTGAAGGGCGATAGATTCAGCTTTATGCTTCGCGCCCCGATCCCCTGGCCGATCACTATGTCGATTGTGCGGTCTTCCAGGGCCGGATATAAAACTTCTTCAATTGCCGGAGAAAGCCGATGTATCTCATCGATAAACAGCACGTCATTCTCTTCCAGTGAGGTTAGTATCGATACAAGGTCTCCGGCTCTTTCTATGATCGGCGCCGAGGTCGCTTTTATGGCGACTCCCAGGTCCTTGGCGATGATGAAGGCGAGTGTGGTTTTTCCCAAGCCGGGAGGTCCCGCGAGCAAAACATGATCGAGGGTCACGTTTCTCATTTTCGCCGACTGGATGAATATCTTGAGGTTTTCGGTTATTTTTTTCTGACCGATAAACTCCTCGAATCGCGAGGGCCGCAAGGCCCGTTCCTGGTCATGTTCAATATCCCGCGTACGAGGGCAAAGTATTCTGTCTTCTTCCATGGACGGCTATTTCTTGAGATTTTCGAAATCCTTTATTGTTTTTATGATATTCTCAGGGGTTTTCAATGTTAACAGCTTTTCCCTCAAGGTCTCATTGCTCATAAGCTTGGCGATATTAGCCAGTGTCTTTATATGCTGTGTCAGCTTGTTTTTGGGAACCAGCAACATGATGACGATCTTTACCGGCTGGTTGTCGCTTGCGTCAAAATCAATTCCTTTTGGAATTAAAGACATAAGCAACACGATGTCATCAACCATTGGAGTCGAACAATGCGGTATGGCCACACCATTGCCTATGCCGGTGCTCATGGATTTTTCCCTTTCCAGCAGGGCTTTCTTGATCTCCGCGCTGTCGGCTTCTTTAATCTCTTTATTTTTTACCGCCAGATCAACCATTTCATTAATAAGCTCCCATCGATTGGTTGATCGGGGCTTCATAAACAGATTGCTTTTTTTCAGGTTATCGGATAAATCCATGAATTAAATATGACCAACATTACTTTTTAGTTTAAACGCAACAACATTTTAATGAATTAATAATGATATATGTTTCTATTTTAGTCAAGCTTATATTGTTGTATATTTATGCATTACAGAAAATGAAGCCGTATCAATTCTCCGCATGTGAAGATTTTGAGGGTGCGAATAATTTAGTCATGTGTCAGGTTTAATAGTTAAAAATTTGTTGACTTTCGCCCACGTCACTTTTAATAAATATATGTTAAGGGAAACATCAAACTAATTTAAAATCCTGTTCATGGCCGTTGTACGGACTTGAGGAGGTGCGATTCCCATTTAGAAACAGAGTCATTCAAAAATACACTCAATAGTGATTGGAGAGGGTTATGATAGAAATAAATGACAAGGGGAACGGGCTGTATGTAATCAAAATTGTTATGAAGGAAGTTCATACATTGGACGTACCTGATCTCAAGGAAAAACTTCAGCAGACAATAATAGACAAGGGAATAAAAAAAATGGTTATCGATCTCACCAACGTCAAGATGATTACAAGCTCGGGCATAGGAATTTTTTTGAATATAAATCAGAGCTTGAGATCCCAGCTGCGTCTGGCGTCGGCAAACGAAGAAGTCAAAAAAGTACTGGATTTGACAAAGGTGACCTCCGTCATTAAATTATTTCAATCCGTAGAAGAGGCCGTATCAAGTTTACAATAAACCTCGCGCTCCATGACAAAAATGGCCATTCTGGAAATAACCGTATCGCCGAAATCTTCAAAACAGAGAATCACCATTGATAAGGAAAACCGCATCAAGGCTTACCTTACTGCGCCTCCGGCCGAAGGCAGGGCGAACGCCGAGCTGGTTGGTCTCATGTCAAAAATTCTTAAAATTCCCAAATACAAAATCAGCATAATCTCCGGAGCAAAAAATAAAAAAAAACAGTTGCGTTTTGATGACGTGTCAACTGAAGAACTAATGTCAAAATTTCAATCACGACCCGGTCGTGATTGATACACCGGCTGACGCCAATCCTGTCAAAAAAATTGTCTATGCAATACATTGGGGTGCATCTCTCAATATCCGGCGGCACCTACCGGGCTCTGGAAAAGGCGAAAGAATTAAACATTCAGGCGGTCCAGATCTTTCTGAAAAATTCGAACCAATGGAAGGCAAAGCCTTATACAGAGGACGATATACAAAAATTCCGGACCGCTCAATCACGCGTTCCGGATATTCGAATATTCGCGCATACGGGATACCTCATTAATCTGGCGGGCACTGGTGAGACGTATCGCAGGTCGCTCGACGCACTGATAGACGAGCATAACCGATCTTACCTGCTCGGGATCCGATACCTGGTGCTCCATCCCGGAAGCCACGGAGGCAGGGGCCTCCAACACGGAATTGAGATGATCGCCGAATCGCTGAGCCGGATCTTGAGCAGACATAAACACATCAAAATCCTGCTTGAAACCACCGCCGGACAGGGATCATCGGTCGGCTGGAGATTCGAACAGATAAGGAGCATCATCGATAAAACAACTCATCCTGATATGCTCGGCGTATGCCTGGACACCTGCCATGTCTTTGCCGCCGGCTATGACATATCCACTAAAAAAAATTTCGACTCCACCGTGCAGGAATTTGATGATATTCTCGGCATTGAAAACCTGAAGCTCATCCACCTCAATGACTCGAAAGGGATATGCGGCAGCAGAATCGACCGGCATGAGCATATAGGCAAGGGACGGATCGGCACGAAGGGGTTTTCATTTTTACTGAACGATCCGAGGTTGAAGCATATTCCAAAAGTCCTTGAAACCCCTAAATTCAACAATGATGAAGCAGACAAGATGAATTTGCAAACAATACTCAGTCTATTGAAACGGTGAAAACGATGGTGGTTGAAAAAAAAGCTTATTCATATCCTATCTTCGTCAAAGGAGATTTCGACGGGTTCATCGGCCTCTTTATCGATAACCTGGTAAACCTGCTGATCATAACGGGGCTCTGTCTCTCAATCGGAATGCCTTCCGGTCTGGTATTCGGCAGAATGCTCCCGGGAGCGGCGGCCGCGGTCGTTGTAGGGAACATATTCTATTCCTGGCTGGCCCACCGTCTGGCTAAAAAGGAGCAAAGAAACGACGTCACCGCCCTCCCCTATGGCATCAACACCGTAAGCCTGTTCGCCTTTTTCTCACTCATCATCGCACCGGTTTATATTCAGACTAAAAACGCCGATTTCGCATGGAAGGTCGGCGTAATCAGCTGCTTCATCAGCGGGTTTTTTGAGGGAATCGGAGCGTTCGTTGGAGACAGAATCAGGAAGCTTACGCCGCGCGCGGCACTTCTGTCCACCCTTGCGGGTATCGCCATCTCCTTTATCGCCCTGGACCAGACCATAAAGATATGGGACAAACCGCTCATCGCCTTTATCCCACTGGCGCTTATCTGTGCGGAATATTTTTCTCAGGTGAAGCTCCCCTTCCGTATACCCGCCGGATTTTATGCGCTTGCGATCGGTACGGCAATCGCCTGGACCACCGGTGCAATGAGCACGGACAGGCTCGCGGACTCGATGAAGCAGGTGACGATATACGCACCGGGGTTCGCCTTGTTGGAAATTTTTAACGGGGTGCACATGAGCGACATTCTTCCCTACCTGTCCATATCCATACCGATGGGCATCATGGCGTTCTTCGGCACCCTGCAAAACATCGAATCAGCGGCCGCGGCAGGCGACACCTATCCCGCCACTCCGGCGCTGGCTATGAACGGCATCGGTACCATCATCGGATCACTGTTCGGATCTCCCTTCCCCACCACCGTGTACATCGGCCATCCGGGCTGGAAGGGCCTCGGTGCGCGCTCGGGCTATTCAATAATAAACGGAGCGGTCATGACCGCCATCTGTTTCACGGGGCTCATGAGCGTCATCGTCGCATCCGTTCCGCTTGAGGCGGGATATCCGATATTGCTCTGGATCGGGGTCATCATCACCGCCCAGGCCTTTCAGACGACACCGAAGGAGCATGCGCCGGCAGTCGCGCTCGGGCTCATGCCGGCGATTTCCGCCTGGGGGCTCAACCTTCTCCATCAGTTCATCAACCGCGGCGGGAAATATACGACTGAGCAGATGAACGTCATTATCGCGCAGGCTCTTCCCCACCTGAAGGGCATCATGGTCTTTTCAGAGGGGGCGCTGTTTTCAGCGATGTTCCTGTCTGCAGTGGCGGTGTATCTCATCGGAAAAAATTTCCTGAAGGCGTTTTACTGGACCCTGCCGCTCGTTGTTTTTTCATATTTCGGGTTCATTCATTCCGACAAAATCGGCATCGGTATGGCAGGGTATATTCCATTGGGATACGCGTTGTGCGGGGTAATTTTTCTGCTGATTTACCTGTATACAAGGCATATGAAAACCCGCTCGGCATGAGCAAAATATTCATGGAAAATCTTCAGCGGTTTAGATCGATGACCCCATCATGGACGATGCACAATCGTCGTTTTTCCACGCCGAAAAGAAATCTCGAATACGATTCCCGTCACAATCGGAATTACGGAGATAATGATACCACCGGCGATGATATCGGGAAGCGAAGCGGCATTAGCCCCCTGCCGGGTAGCCATTCCCGCAATGAGCAAAAACCAAAAAAACGCGGATACTGCAAAAAGTATCCGCGAGATGACGATTTTATACAACCCCCTCGATCGGGACTCTTTGTACAGTTCGCTGCCTGCATTCAGGTGCGACCCGGCTGTGTGCACGTGGCCTGCTTCAATTCCAACAGTAACACAAGCCCCGGAGCCGGCTGAACTCCAGCGCTTTGCGGATAACCGCTGGCCTTTTTTCAAGTATATGAATCCGAATATGAAAAGCACGATCACCAGTGGAATTATCATGACCGCCGCCGCAGTCCCTGAAAGGACGAATGAGTCGTATACGGCATGCACCACATAGGCAATAAAAAATCCCTTGAATATGTATTTTTTCATATCATGCGTGGAAGGCGCACATCTTGCTATTCCGACAAAGTATCCCATAAGAACGCCGGTGAAGGTGTGGAGAGGTATCGAGGTCATGGACCGAAGCAGGCCCGTGGCCAGTCCAAACCGGATTACATAAAGAATGTTTTCAAACATGGCGAAGCCGACCGCAGTCGTTCCAACATATACGATCCCGTCATTCTCCTCATTAAAATTAGGATTTTTCCAGACAAAGAGGAGCACCACGGCGAGTTTAACTCCTTCTTCGATCGGCGCTATCATAAGGAAAGACTTCGCTATACCGCCAGCGGCACCGCCTTCATTCAAAATAGGGACCACGCCTAAAAAAATTTCTGCAAGTCCGGCGGGAATGACCGCGATTCCGCCCAGGATCAGCATTTTAAAAATCAGACGGAGCGGTTCGGGTTCCAGTTTATCCAGATGAAGTATATAAATAAGAAAAAAAACAGGAGGAAGCACCGCGATCCCTACAAGCACCAATATATGCATGTCAAAATCCTTCTATTCAAAGTTTCAAAAAAACACATGCTACTCCACTTATACCGAAAGTCAAGAATTCATTGATTCACGATCTGGCATTCAAACAGTACAAAATCCGAACGCAAATGCAGCATCGATGAAATACCCTGTAAAAAATAATTGAATTTTTCATTCAAGATGTTGAAAGTAAGCACTTCCATTTATCTTATAGAGGGCTGCCATGAAATTCCATGAAATCATTATAACCATACTATTGCTCGCTGTTGCCTGCACGTCCGCCACCCAAAAGAAGGAAACCCCGACCGCACGCGCGCCGGAAAGGAAGCCGAAGTTCAGAATCGCGGTGCTCGATTTGTAGCCGGATGGACTACCGAAAACGGAATCAAGAAAAATCTCGGAACTGGTGCGTACTGAATTAATAAACAGCGGGAAATATATCGTTATGGAGCGCAGCCAGGTGGACATGCTGTTGAAAGAACACGGCTTCGCCCAGCTCGGGGTCACCGATGAAACCAGCGCGGTCAAGGTCGGGAAATTGCTCGCCGCTCAAAAGATACTCATCGGAACGGCCATGAAGCTCGGTGAGTCGATCATCATTACCGGAAGGGTGGTAGACATAGAAAGGGGGATCGCGGAACGCGGCGCCAAGGTTGCAACAAAAAATGAAGATGAAATGATTTATGCAATCACACAATTCATTGTGCAATTGACGGGGCGGCAGGTGACTTCCTCATATAAACGAGACGCCAAGCCGCATGTTGTTATCAGAACAAACAAACAAATATATGCAAAAGATAAAGATATCATCGTCACATTCTCAAACTTCCCCGGTACCAAATGGGACTACATATCTATTGCAAAAAAATCGGCTTCTGCAGCTGATCACTATACATACCAATACACGAGCAGATTAAAGGAAGGTGCTATTACATTCTACCGCGGTGTGTATGAACCAGGTGCACATGAGGTTCGCGCACATACCGAATATTACAAGGAGAACAGAAATCTTCAGGCGTCGTACGTTTTCACCGTACGGTAACAAGTACCACACGCGACACATACAGTGAATTCCGGACACCGTTATATCTATCAGGTCGGGCATCCATATCTGTTTTGGTCTCCCGGTCTTTTTCAAGAATAGTTTATTGACATCAATAGCCTCCTTGTTTATTAGGTTCGGGAGATAATTTTTTACCATTGGTAGCGCCATGAATAATGACTATCTTGATTTCATAATATTTCTCGAACGCACGCTCGCAAGCTTTTACGAGCATAAAAAAAATGAACCTCAATACGATAGGATCAAACCCCTTCTTGAATTCATGGAAACCCATTCGTCAGAGCATGCTGAAAAAATAAAAGAGTTAAAAATCACGCACAACAGGCCCGTGTTGGACGAAAACATCATTGTGAATTACCATAACAATTTAACCCAAGAGGTGTTTTCACGGATCATCAAGGAAAAAAATTTGGCCACCGTGCTGAAAGATCTGGCCGATTCAGAAGAGGAACTGGGAAGGTTATACAAAAAAATAGCGCAGTATTTAATCGACCTTTCCGAGCATTATAAATACGTCGCAGGCGTCATTTCAACCATAGGCGATGAGGAATATAACCACCGGGATATTCTGCTGCGAGACCGCGACATGCTCATGAAAAAAAAATGAGGCCCGTTTATCACAGCGCGCCCGCTCTTTCCGATAGGAAAGCCTAAAAATCCCGGAGCTCTGCTCCGGGGCATTTTATATTTTTTCAAGCAAATATTTCACGAGCGGCTTAAGCTCCCCGGGAATAGATGTTTCATTCATGATCACGCGGTGAGCCCTTTTTTCGTCCTCGATAAAAATATCGTATTGGAAGCCGTCGGGATGCCCGGAGGTGCCGATCCGATCGGGCATGTCGAAAAACCGGGAGGATTCAATGAGTTGGCGAAGTTTTTCATTTACATCCCGCGAACTTGAATCCGAGTCGATTGAAACATGCCGAGAAATTCCCGTAAAACCGCCGCTTTGCTCAAATAACACTTTCATTACCCCCCCCCTCCCGAGCCGGATATAAAAACAGATGTCACATCACTCCAACCTGTGCCCATGCACTCTTTACCGCTTTCTGTTCATTGCTTTTCTCTCCGTACAACTCACCTGCTGCCTGTACAGTGGCTTGAGCAGCCCGCTTGAAGTCGGCGCGGGAACCGAGATGGTCGACCAATGTATGATACCAGATTCTCCCCGCCTTGTCCCATGCATAACCCCCGATTTCCATGGCTGCCAAATAAAACGCCTTGTTCGGAATCCCTGAATTTATATGAACGCCGCCGCTGTCCGCAGAGCCTTTGTACAGATCGCCATAATGATCCGGCTGGGGGTCTTTTCCCAAAACAGGATCGTCATATGCGCTCCCGGGGTCTTTCATGGAGCGGATTCCCAACCCCTTGACATTTTTCGTGAACAGCCCCTCCCCGATGATCCAATCTGACTCATCCGGATGCTGATTGAGAAACCGCTGCTTCGTCAATATGCCGAAAACATCCGAAAACGATTCATTCAATGCGCCCGGTTCTCCCTGGTACACAAGGTTTGCTTCATATTGCGTCACTCCGTGAGTAAGCTCGTGTCCGATCACGTCGACGGCAATGGTGAACCTGTTGAACAACCTGCCGTCGCCGTCGCCATACACCATCTGGGTCCCGTTCCAGAATGCGTTATCGTACTTCTCTCCGAAATGAACTGTTGAGTCAATACCCATACCCCTGTTGTCGATTGAATTTCTATTGTATATTTCATAATAAAGATCGTGCGTGCTTCCTGCTCCGTCAAAAGCTTCATTTACCGCATCGTCCCCGGTCCGTGTATCCCCCTCCCGCCGTACGATGACTCCCGGAAGGTCTTCACTGTTGCGAGCATCGTAAACGGTACGCCGCTTGCCGCCGGCCGGAACTGCCAGTGCAGCCAGATTTCCAATCGCTTTTCTCCTTCCCCTGAACTCCTCTGATATCATCAGCGTGCTGATTGCCCATGTCTTCAGCTCATCATCCCCCTTTTTAATAATTGATTCCGCCATATATGGAGGGATAATGCACTGTATCGGATGGAATGATCTGGGCAGGCGACACACAGGGGAAATATTTTTTGCCATAAAATCCTCACACAATTATTTCATGATAAAATGTAAGAAAAAAATAACCTGCACAACAATGATGAACGGAGACCGGGTCACCATGCTCATGGGCGACCGGGCAGGGTTAATGTTTTTTTTCAAAGAGTTTGAGGTATTGGCCGTATCCTTCCTTTTTCAGATCTTTTTTCGGGATAAATCGCAGGGCGGCCGAATCCAAACAGTAGCGGAGGCCCGTAGGAGGCGGACCGTCTTTAAAAACATCACCGAGATGGGAATCAGCATGCTTGCTTCTCACCTCGGTTCTGGTTGAAAAAAGACCTCTATGAACCTTTTCAACGATATTCTCAGGAGCAAGCGGCCTGGTAAAGCTCGGCCATCCGGTGCCTGATTCAAATTTATCGGTTGAACTGAAAAGCGGCTCTCCCGACACAATATCGACATAAACACCCTCCCTTTTATTGTCCCAATACTTGTTGTGAAACGCGGGCTCGGTCCCGCCTTCCTGCGTGACCTTGTATTCAAGTGGGGTTAAAACCCTCTCGAGCTCCTCCCTGCCCGGCTTTACATATGGTACGCCCTTTTTATACCGGGGGAGGTGATAGATGAAGCCGGTTTTCTCAGAGAATATCTTTTTTCTGTCTTTGCCCCATATCCTGTCTAAGAACTGATCCCGTCCCGATCTGAATCTGTAGTATTCGTACCGTACGGGATTCTTTTTATAATAGTCCTGGTGATACTCTTCTGCCTTATAAAAGGTCGTCGCCCTCCTTATCTCAGTGACGATGGGTTTGTCGAACCTGCCGGATTTTGCCAGCTCTTCTTTGGATTTTTCAGCCAGCCTTTTCTGCTCATTGTTAAAATAAAAAATGGCAGACCGGTACTGCGGTCCGCGATCTACGAATTGTCCGCCGGAATCGGTGGGGTTTATCTGCCTCCAGAAAACGTTAAGGAGCTCGGTGTAGTTGATCACCCTTGGATTATAGACAACCTCGACCGCTTCGACATATCCCCTTTCTGCGTAATTTCCATAGGTCGGATTCGCTCCCCTCCCGTCAGCATATCCGGCAGTAACGCGTGCCACGCCCTTTAATTTTTCAAACGGCGGCTGCACGCACCAGAAGCACCCTCCGGCGAAGATAGCCTTCTCATATTTCGGCGCTGCGTATAACAACGCGGGCACCAGCATTATAAAAGTCATGTACTTCAAAATCGAACTCAATAATGCGTTCATTTTCATTATAGATTCCTCCTTACATTAGTCTGTCCCGATCTATTATCCTTCCTTATGTCGAGTGCAATTTATTCAAGATCAGATAACTTATGCCAAACACCATAATACTATAATCAACTTACTTATTATAGTATTATATGTAAACAAGATGGAATCAACAAAATGTGCTCAATTGCCATAATTTTATTAATTTAAAATATCAGAAAAAATGCAATGGGGCAAAATAATTTTTATTTATTTTGGTCTCTGTACGTATACCATGCAGATATATCTTATAACCTGGAGAAATTCATGGAAACAACCCTTAATATGCGTATCGATATACTGGAGGCGATCTTCCGCGCAGCGCGCGATTGTGACATGACCAGATCAGAAATGATCGTTTATCTAATAAAAAAAGTCATGGCTGATGTTCCCGATGCCCTTCCCCTGGGTGCAATGGTGCGTTATCAGGAAAGACGCAGGCCCGAGGACTGGCAGGTGGTTCACGTGCGGGTCTCGGTGTATGAGTATGAGTATATGGTGGACTTGAGGAAACTTCTTAAAATGTCCGTGTCCCTGATTTGTGCTTATGCGGTGGAGAAGTATCTCAAGAAACTACCGAGGAGGTGTATAACCGATAACTATCCATTTTTTATGAACTATATGGTAGTAAAAGAGATTATTAAAAATATCATTAGCTGGAGGATCATCTGGGGCTTCACGCCCGACATAGACGAGAGCAATTAAAGAAAAAATAAACTAAGTCGAACCATTTATTACAAAAAACCAGACGGTTCCGGTATATTCCGTCAAATTTTAAATAAATATTTTTTTTGCTAAAATTATTCAAATTTTTTTCCCTATTACCTATCATAAAAAAATTTAAAAACAGATACTATGGATAAACAAATAAAGAGGATCAACTTTATCGAATTTAACGCCCGGATAAACACTCTGGCATTAACACCTTTATCTCCCTGTTCGGGGTAAGCCATGGTTTCGCCATACGCCGGATGAACGATATGATCAGCCGCGTCGTTGAAGCAGGATACATGAGTTATCTCAAGGAGATTGAAGAAGGATTGTATGATAAAAACGAGGTCCTCATTGAAAATAAGCTGCGTTCCCTCAAAGGGCTTCCCCTGCCTCCACTGATAGAAAACAGGGTGGATATGAAATCATACCGCGGCCTCGCGCTTCTCGGCGTAATGCCGGGGATCATCCGCGCGGCCCTGGCACGGTTTCGAGGCAATATCCAGACTCCCGACCTTTCATGGAACCGCGGTGCCGCCCTAAGCAGAAGCTAAAAAGGATGATCTCCCGCGGTTCATCATTTAGGTATACCCGGCATACCTGTGTTGAATCAACGATTATAAGTGCTCGCGAGGAGCCAGACTGAAGCCGCGACAACCGATTCCACGCTGATTATGAGGAGCCAGTTAAGCACGCTTGCCATATTTGCCTGGGGAGGGCCCCAGATGATTCTGGAAAAAATCATCCGCAGAATCCAAAATACAAAAACCACAATGCTCGCCCGGTACATCGTTTTGCGGTGCACCACGGTGAAAAGGCCGAAAATCATGATCACCCCGCAAAAAAGCTCGACCACGCCGAATATGATCTCAACCCCGATGTACCTGTTGCTTATCGCAAAAATTCCCTCGTCCACATTCGGCAGAACGCCCATGAAGCCGAGAAGCAAAAAAAATATTCCTACGATTGTCTGAAGCGTTCTTACCGTCATATTCCCTCTCTCTATTTCTTTAATGAATAATTGCGTATGATATAATCATAGATAGTACCGAGAATAGGATCCCGGGAACTCTCTAGACCGGTGTTCTTCAGCACATCCGATCGGTCGTTCTTGAACCAGTTGAAAAGCCTCCTGCCCGCATCCGCTCCGTCCGCGGATGATTCGCACATCTTCACGATTTTCCTCATCTCATCACGCGAGAAAAAATTCTCATACCCGTAAAAATCTATGAAAAAATAAGAAAGATCTGCCGCCTCGCGCACTTTAACCCTCAAGGTATTTTGTTCACGCACGCCCTGCGCACGCACCCGGGCCTGGGCGGCACTCTTCAGCCTTTCAGCCGAATCGAGCACTTCCCTGTTATGGATCAAAATTCTCGCCTGGTCTAAAAGTGTGCCGATATCTTCAGCCGTCATCGCGCCGCTCAGTTTCTTCAGCTCATTGCGCAAGTGCACGGCCCTTGCTCCGCCCCCCGAAGCGGACGAAGCGGCCCTCCTTCCCGCAGATTTTCGCGTCTGGCCCTTTTTTTTCACGCCTGTTTTTTTTGAAGTCCCTTTCCCGGAACCTGTCTTATTTTTCTTCATCGGAAATACCTCTCTGCATTAAACATTGGAAAGCGATTCCTCCGAATAGAAACACCTTAATATTTTTTGATAGAAAGGGAAGATTTAACTCCCGGAAAATCAATTCATGCGAACATGACGATCCAGGTTAGCGTCAAATACATAACCATAAAAACCGTATACTGTAAACAAAAAATGATTTTAATGGGAAAAAAAGACAAAATCGACAGAGGGTAAGAATAATCATTGAGATGTGATTAAGACATAAAGCCTCCCCGGGCCGTGCATCCCGATTATCGGAGTCATGCAGATGTCAGCCGACGAACTCGGCCCCGTGATAAGGCTTATCGCAGCCGGAAGCCCCACCGCGTCGGCTTGAAGGCGCTCAATCAATGAGTCCATATCTGGCAGGAGCCGGTATTCCGGAACAATGGCGATGTGTGCGTGAGGGGCGATCGAATAAAGGCGGGGATTGTTATTCCAGTGAAGTATGGCGACGGTGCCCGTGTCTGCGAGTGCATAATCCGCGCCTGTAATTCCAATGTCGGCGGTAAAGCAAGCGTCTTTATGCTTTTCAATTTTGTTTGCGGCACTTAAAACCTCTATGTCTCTGTTAGAGAGGAATTTTACGATCCCTATGGAACGCGTGACCGGATCGTCAGAAACGACGGCTTTCCGCGGTTGTATTTCAGATATAACCTTATCAAGGCGGGAAAGTGCTTCCTCGTTGTTTCCGGCGCGGTATGCCCTACCCTGAAGACCGGCCAGTGCATTGGCAAAAGTAACGTAGAGGTCGGCCGAAGCGACGTGTCCGGCGGCCGATGAGCCATAATGCAACGAGGCGGAAGGCTCTCCCGCGTATTTTTTCAGGTTTTCAAGCATGTGCTCTCTGCTTGAGCCATTCATATTCCTCATTCCCGGTTTTTAAAGATCTTGCGGAACATCCGCGGGCAAATCCCTGTATGTAAGCCAGCCCGAAAGCCGATGAGGGATTCCCGACAATATTCCATTTCTTACAAACGGCCCGAGCGCGATACGGGCGATTCTCGACGCGAATCTGTACCGCCGGGGGCTGGAAAGAATTACTGAAAAGGTCTTGTTAAATGTTTTTTTAAATATGGATGTACGGGGCGGTCTAAACAACCGGTCGCCCTGCATCTCCATTTTTCTCATATGCAGAAAAATGTTCGTGAAATCCACCCCCGCGGGACAAAACTCCCTGCATGCTCCGCACAGGGTCGTGGCCCGGTACAGATCCCTTGCTTTTTTCAGACCGAGTATAAGGGGATTTAAAACCGCGCCGATCGGGCCTGAATAGACCCATCCATATGCGTATCCGCCGATATGGGTAAATACGGGGCACACCGCCGAGCAGTACCCGCATTTGATGCACTGCAGGCTTGAACGCAGAATCGCGTCTGCGTAAATCCGGGAGCGGCCATTGTCCACGATGACGATGTGAAGCTCTTCAGGCCCGTCCGCATCGCCGCTTTTTTTAGGACCGGTTATTACGGATACGTATTGTGAGATTTTCTGTCCGGTGCAGCTTCTGGTAAGCACCTTCAGCACGTCAAATGCATTTGAGAGCGTGGGAACGATCCGCTCAATGCCCATGACCGCGACATGGATCCTCGGCCCTGAGGTGGCGAGCCTGATGTTTCCCTCGTTTTCCACAAGCATGATCGAGCCGGTGTCCGCAACAGCCATGTTTACGCCGGTGATCCCCATGTCCGCATTCCTGAATTTGTCCCGAAGGAATACCCGTGCCGCACGCCCAAGATCCGCCGGCGCCTCGCTCCGCGTCGTTCCTATCTTTTTTTCAAAAAGATCTGAAATCTCCGCTGCAGTGAAATTGATGGAAGGCCCTACGGTGTGGAAGGGAGTCCTGTCTGCAAGCTGGAGAATGAATTCGCCCAGATCCGTTTCATAAGTCTCAACCCCGCAGCCTGTAAGCGCCTCGCGCAGACCGATCTCCTCTGAGAGCATGGACTTTCCCTTAAGGCAAAGGGTGACCCCCTTGCTCCGGGCAAGTGAGGTGATGAAAGAGTTCGCCTCGGCCGCGCCCCTTGCCCACGTCACGTGCGCTCCCGCCTGCGTGGCGTTATGCTCAAACTTCTCGAGAAGGTACGGTAACTGCCTGATCGAGGCCTCGCGTATCTCCCTGCTTGTTTGCATGGCCGCAACGGGATCCGGTAGCGTGGCGAAGGCTGCGTCCCTGATCAAATTAAGTATAACGGAAAACCTGCGCAGGATGTCCCTCTGCTCGCGGTGCACCAGGTTCTCCCTGACGAGCGATGTGAACCGGTGCGCGCGGGGCGTCATGCGATCTCCTCTCTGGAGGCGAGCACCTGGGCAATGTGCACAACTCTTCCATTGATTTCGTTTCTGGTGAAATATCCCCTGATGTTGAGCAGGCACCCCGGTTCCCCCAGGATCACACAATCGGCGCCTGACTTCTTGAAGTTGTCCGCCTTGTCATGAAGGATCGATTCCGACAGCTCCGGATAGGCGCCTGCGAATTCTCCGCCGAAACCGCAACAGGCATCGGCATTATTCAACGGAACGAGCTCGAGCCCTCTCACCTTGTTGAGGAGGACCATCGGCGGCTTTGTTATCCCGAGCTTTCTTTTAATGGAGCAGCATTCATGAAGGCATGCCTTTGACCTGAAGGTGCTCCCCGCGTCTTCAATATTGAGCACCGTGGTCAGAAAATCGGTGAGCTCAAAGGCCTTTTCGGCCATGTGAACCGCTCTCTCGCGCCAGGATATATCATCCGCGAGTATTCTCGGATATTGCTCTTTCAGGGTGCTGATGCATGAGCCTGAAGGCGCGACAATATAATCCGCCTTCTCAAACAGCAGTATGTTCCTCCTGGCGATGTTAGCCGCGAGTGAAAATTCCCCTGCGTTCACGATCGGCTGGCCGCAGCAGGTCTGGTCCTGATCGTAGGTAAAATCGATGCCCAGCCTCCTGAACAGGGATACAACCGCATGACCTATCTCGGGCAAAAACTGATCGACCAGGCAGGGTATCAGCAGGCTGACGCGTAGAGAGCGATTATGAGCCATCTTTTTTTCCTGAAAGCGCCTCGCGAACCTTGCGCGCAAGATCCCCCATGCTGAAAGGCTTCTGGACGAAATGCACGCCGTCCTCGAGCACCCCTCGATGTACGATCACGTTTGAGGTATATCCCGACATGAAAAGCACTTTTATACCGGACCGCGTCGCGGCGATTCTGTCCCTCAGCTCTTTACCGCTCATTCCGGGCATCACCACGTCGGTTAATAAAAGATCGATACGAATATCGCGGTTTTCGTACATTTTTTGCGCTTCAAGCGGACTGCCGGTTGACACTACACTGTACCCGATAGCCTCAAGCATGTCGGATGTCATCTTACGGACCATGTCATCGTCCTCGACCAGCAAAACCGTCCCTGAACCGGGAGCTACAAACGCCTCCTCCGCCTCCTGATACGTGACTCCTTCTTCCATGCTTCTGGGTATATAGATTTTAAACGTGGTCCCCTTGCCCGACTCGCTGTACACGTTGATGAAGCCGTTATGCTGCTTTACAATGCCGTAGACCGTGGCCAGCCCGAGCCCGGTTCCCTTCCCCGTCTCCTTGGTCGTAAAAAAAGGCTCGAACACGTGCTGAAGCGTCTCCTTATCCATGCCGATTCCGTCATCGCTCACCCCAAGCATTACATAGTGGCCGGGTGAAAACCCGTGGTGCACGCTGCAATACTCTTCGCTAAGATGCATGTTCCTGGTCTCGATGGTCAGCTTGCCTCCGTCCGGCATGGCGTCACGCGCGTTTGCCGCCAGATTTATGAGGATCTGCTGCATCTGGGAGGGATCGAACTTTATCTTCCAGATGTCCTTTCCGGGATAGTATTGCAGGTCAATGTCCTCACCGATCAGGCGAAACAGCGTCTTCTGCATGCTCATGACCAGGTCGTTCATGTCGAAGGTGATCGGAGACGTGATCTGCTTTCTGGAAAAAGCGAGAAGCTGTCCGGTGATGTCTCTGGAGCGGATCGCGGCTTTTTCAATCTCCATCACGTTATAAAAAAGCGGATCGCTCCTGGGAAGCTGGAGCTTGATGAGCTCCACATATCCCAGTATGACGCCGAGCATATTGTTGAAATCGTGCGCCACCCCTCCGGCAAGCTGGCCGATAGATTCCATCTTCTGGGCCTGGAGCAGCTGGTCCTCGAGCACGGCTTTTTCCTTCTCCATTTTCCTGCGCTCGGTTACGTCCCAGGCGAGAGTGCGGAACCCGGCCGCCTTACCGGACAAGTCACGGATGAGCTCGATATTGGCCTGATGTATCATGATAGTCCCGTTTTTATGCATCACCTCATGATCCAAAAGCAGCTCAGGCTTGCTCGTCTCATATACGCGGCGATACGCTTTGAAAACAAAATCCGCCAAATGGGGAGGGAACACGCTCTTAAAATTTTTTCCTATCAGCTCATCGCGCGTATATCCGAGCAGCCTGCAGGCGAAATCATTGACATAGGTGTAATTCCCCCTCAGGTCGTTTTCGAACAAGCCCTCCTGCATGGTCTCCAGGATCGTCCGGTATTTCTCCTCG
>CAZHAD010000011.1:43181-46121 GCA_964529965.1 uncultured Leptospirales bacterium
CTCGTTTTTTTTGAGCTCCTCCTCGGCATTAATCCTTTCGGTAATATCTCTTCCGACCCCCTGAAATCCGATCGCCTCACCGGTCGGACCACGCATCAGGGACATTGACTGCTCGACCACTATCCGGGACCCGTCTTTTCTGAGCAGCTCGTAAAAAACCATGGTTTTCGATTTGCCGGTGCGGTATATCTCGCCGTACATATCCTTTATCATTTTTATATTTTCAGGCTTGGAATAGACCCTGTAATTCATGCCCTGAAGCTCTTCCCGTTCATACCCCAGAATTTTGCAGAGCACATCGTTAAAATAGGTAAAATTCCCTTTCAGATCTATTTCAAAGTAGGCGGTATCGATGTTCTCAAGAAGGCTTCGATACTTCTCGACTGCTTCAAGGATAAAATCCTCGGTCTTTTTTCTCTCCGTGATATCATATACCACGCCCCTGAACCCGACCGGAGCACCCCGTCCGTCCTTCATCAGAGACACCGAGGATTCCACGCTTATCTTTCCGCCACTCTTATTAATTATCTCCCAATCGATCCTGTTAATGTTTTTACGTCTGAGATATACATTGTGAAAGGCTTTGTAGACTTTTTCAGCATTGTCTTTGTCCATATACCGACGGAAGTTCATGCCCATCAACTCGTCATCGGCATAGCCGAGGCTATTGACCGCCGAAGGGTTGAAGAAGGTGAAGTTCCCCTTGAGGTCCACCTCATAATACGCCACCTCAATGCTGTCCAGGATGTTCTTGTAGCGCTGCTCACCCCGGTCGCGCGCATCCTCCAACCGCTCCTGCTCGGCGACGCACCCCCTCATCGTGTCGAACAGGCCGTTGATTGCGCCGGCAAGCCGGCCAAGATCCTCGTCCTTACCAGAAACATCAAGCCTGACCGCATACCCCCCTGCTTCGGCCTTTTTCAGGGCGTCAACCATTCTGGCGATGCTGTTTACTTTTAATTTTTTAACCATATCGAGCCCGGACATACGGCGTGATCCGTCTGCCTGATCCATAATTCGTTCATTATATTTCCGTGCACAGCGTCAAATCTTTTTTGAGCCGAGTTGATAAGGTCCCGGCGGGAAAGGCCGATAAAGCAGTCAAAAGCAAAAAAACTTACGGCTCCCATCCGGGAATCCGATCAATTCTCAAAGTTTGGCCTAAATTTATATTTATAATATAATAATAAATGAAGATTGATGTAAAGCAGATTTTCTCACGTCACCTCATGCTCGAGGGCGGGTCTTAACCGGCAATTATATACTGTTATATCAAATAATACGAATTAAAAAGAAACAATTTAGTGGGAATTGGTGCTCATATCAGGATTTAATGCTGCAGGCTCCGAAGCCGGCCCACTCGTTCAAGGGCGTGCGCGAGTTGAGTACGAACCCGTTGTCGGCGAGTGAGATCGACACCTCGCCGACAAGATCGTAGAGCTTCGGTTCAATCAGGAAGGTGATGCCGTCGACCTCCTCGCTGAGATCACCGTCCGAGGCGGCGTCCGCTCTCAGCCCCAGGGACGAGTCGCAGCACCCGGTTGATTGAATCTCGATGCGCACCGAGAGCTGTAGGCCACTCTGTCCCAGAAAGTCGCGGATCGCCTCTCCCGATCCTTTTTCCAGGCTGATCAACATATCTTATTTTTCCATGGCATTGAACACGTACTCTGCCACATCGTAGCATTGCATGTTCTGGATATCAAGCTCCGTGATCCCGTCGGAGAGCATGGTCATGCAGTAGGGGCACGCGGTGCAGAGCCGCGTCGCACCGGTCGATTGAGCGTCCTTGGTCCTGAACTGGTTTATCCTGGTTCCCAGATTCTCTTCGAGGAACATCCGTGCTCCCCCGGCGCCGCAGCAGAAGCTCGATTTATGGTGCCTGCTCATTTCCACGAATTTCACGCCCGGAATCGATTTGAGGATCTCCCTCGGCTGATGGTAAATCTCGTTGTATCTTCCCAGGAAGCATGAATCATGGTAGGTCACGGTTTCATTAAGGGGGTTGACGAGCTTGATCACGCCCCTTTTGATGAGATCGCGGATCACCTGGGTATGGTGGAACACCTCTAGGTCATAATTAAGAGGCTGGCCGTCAGAGCCCTTGGCCATGCCCGCAAATTTTTTATATTCCTTCTTAATGACGTTGTAATCGTGCGGATCGGTGAACACGATCTTCTTCACGCCGTACGAGCGAAAGATCTCGAGATTCTGGGTCGCCAGGCTGTGGAATAGATACTCGTTGCCGCTGCGAAGCGCCGCATCCCCTGCGTCCGCCTCTTCCGATCCGAGAATGCCCACCTTGATCCCCGCCTTCTTCATGATATTAAGGAATGCAGTGGCGACCTTCTGGTTCCTCTTGTCGTATGACGCCGCCGAGCCGACAAAGTAAAGGTAATCGACCTGCGGGTCCTCGGCAAGGGTCTTTACGCCCAGGTCCGCGGGAAGCCACGCCCCCCGCTCCGCGAATGCGAAGCCGTAGGGATTGAAGTTGTTCTCCAGGTTCATGAAGGTCGTCTGGAGCTCGGGCGCCATGTCGCCCTCCATGAGCACCTTGTAGCGCCGCATGTCGATCATCTTCTGTACGTGCTCGATGTTGACCGGGCACGCCTCCATGCAGGCCGCGCAGTTCGTGCATGACCAGAACTCGTTCGGCATGACCGATCCGTGCTGAAGGGTTTCGTTGATGAGCGGCGTGGTTTCCACGGACGCAGGATCGTCGGCGAGCATGAGCCTGGGAATCCGCTCATCCATATTGTCCTTGATGTCGTTCACCACCTTCTTGGGGGACAGCGGTTTTTCAGTGAGCCATGCGGGGCAGTTGTCCTGGCACCTGCCGCACCGGGTGCAGGCGTCGCCGTCCATGAGGTGCTTCCATGAATACTCCTCGACCTTGGAGACGCCGAAGCTTTCCGCAACCTCGAACTGGGCCGGATCGAT
>CAZHAD010000011.1:46221-54581 GCA_964529965.1 uncultured Leptospirales bacterium
TCGCTGGTGTATCCGGTTATGATTATCAGGAAGATGAGCGCGATGGCGAAGGTGTCGATCGGCTTTGTGTCGAGCCTGCTCGGCCTCGTGATATATCGGCGATAGGTTCCCATGATAAGCCCTATGAACACGACCACCCCGAACACGTCGGCCGCCAGCGACCAGAACAGGTAAAAGTTCCCCTGTATGAAATGCGTATGGAAGAAGAGCTCGGTGAAATCGTCCTGGACCATGATGATCATGGTGACCACGAACAGTACACCGAAGCCGAAAAAGATCGAGGCGTGCATGATCCCGGCATAGGATTCCTTGAATATCTTCGCCTGTAAAAATACATACTTGATCACCGCCATTATCCTTTTTTCAGGATAATCGGTACGCAGCTCGCTTTTTCCGCGCCTCCATATCCGCACCCTCTTCACAATGGTATATATCAGATAGAAAAAGGCCGCAAACATGAAAAGATATATCCCCCACCGCATAAATCCGTGGGGCCCGCCGATATTGAAGAACGACTCACGCGATATGTCCGATATCGGAACACCGTATCCCTCAGCAAGACTCATACACCTTCCTCCTGGGTATTATATGAACGGCCACGACCGCTCTCCGGGATATTTTCAATTATTTTATGACTCCGTTATCTTTTTTAGGTTCATTATTGTCAACAAAAAATGTTAGTCGGCCGGTGCGCACCGTGCGCCCCATAATTGTGAAGATTTGCAGGCGGGCCGCTTTTTTCATTGACTCAATGTCGCCCTTCCACTATTTCTTATATTAAAGAATAATCCATGAATATCGGCGTTGATGCATATTATCTTTATGCCGAACGTATCGACGGGCTCGGCATGTTCCTGCTCAGGCTGCTGCGTGAGCTTTCAGCAATAGATCACGGCAACCATTACTATCTGTACACCCCCGATGTAACCCATGCCGAGTATGCGGACGTCATCCTGAGAAACCGTCGCTTCCGCGTGCGCAGGATTCCCGGCGTTTTCAGGAACAGGCGGCGACTCTGGCTGCAGAGCCCGTCCCTCAGAAAAGCAGTCATACGCGACCGCATAGACATGTTCTTCGCGGGCGCCGAGTACTTCCCCCTTTTTCTGCCCCGGTCGATATTCGTTGCAACCGTGGTCCATGATGTTGCCTTCAAGGCCATGCCGGAAGCCGTTTCCCTTGCGAACGGGGTATTCTATAATCATTTGTTTCCCTTTTTCATAAAACGCTCGGATCAATTTTTCACCGTATCGAATCATTCCAAGAAGGAGATGATCGCCTACCTCAGCACCGGCCGGAAGAAAATTCATGTCATTTACAACGGCATTGACCTGAAAAAATACTCCAGGATTAAAGGTAAAAATAAAAAGAACTATCTTCTTTTCGTCGGGACCCTGCAGCCGCGGAAAAACATCGTGAACCTCGTCAAGGCCTATTCGTACATATCGGACAAGATT
The DNA here is from genome assembly GCA_964529965.1 of uncultured Leptospirales bacterium. Taxonomy (GTDB): domain Bacteria; phylum Spirochaetota; class UBA4802; order UBA4802; family UBA5550; genus RBG-16-49-21. The sequence goes on from CAZHAD010000011.1 coordinate 47,676, forward strand.
GATGAAACGCTCATAATAGTGGGGGCGCGGGGCTGGAGGAACACCCCCCTCAGAGAGGTAATCCAGGAGCTCAGAGACCCGGTGAAGCGCAGGATCAATTTCAAGGGATATATCGCCGAAGAGGAGCTGGTGCGCCTCTACCGGGAGGCGAAGCTCTTTGTCCTTCCCTCGCTGCATGAAGGGTTCTGCCTGCCGATCCTCGAAGCCATGGCGGCGGGAACCGCCGTGCTCACCGCCAGGCGGACGGCGATACCTGAAATATTCGGCGAGGCGGTCCTGTACGCCGATCCGTTCTCGCCGGACGATATCGCAAACAAGATATACGATCTCGTGACAAATGATAAATTGAGAACGCGCCTGGAGAAAAAAGGGCTGGCCCTTTCAAAAAAATACGACGTGAGGACCCAGGCCGCGCACTACCTGGATGCATTCAGGACAATAGCCGCCAAACTGGAGAAGGGATAAAGCCGCCATGGAGATCGCCATCAACGCGCGGGTGTTGAACGAGCGGCAGGGTGGTCCCGCGCGCTATACCCTTAACGTGATCAGGGAGCTGGCAGCGATCGACGATACAAACCGCTACCATCTGCTGATGTACGACGATTTTGATTTTGATTTTTTATTGCCGGATAATTTTGCAAAACGGATCGTCCGCCTCAGGTCGAAGCTCTTCTTCGACTACGCCTACATCCCCCTTTTTTCATGGCTGAATGGAATCGATGTCTTCCTGTTTCCCAAGAACACATTTTCCCCGCTTGTTCGTGGAAAGAAAGTCCCCGTGTACCATGATCTCATATATTTTGAGGATTTTGGATTTCGGGAATTTAAATTTTTCGACAACCTCCACCACAGAATCATGATTCCGCTCGCGGCTAAATTCTCGTGCGTGGACCTTACGGTTTCGGATTTTACCGCCTCCAGGATGAGGGATCTGCTCAACATCAGGCCTGATAAGATCCGCGTCATAAAAGAGGGGGTCGAGCGCGGCTTTACAAGAATCTCCGATGCACGCGCGCTTTCGAGGGTGTCGCGCGCGTACGATCTGAAAAGGCCGTTCCTGTTTTATGCGGGATCCCTGAGCCCGAGGAAAAATATCGTCAATCTGGTCAGGGCCTTCGGCAAAATAAAGGAAGCCCTTCCCCATAATCTGTATCTGACCGGCGGCGATTCATGGCTTGACGGCGAGGCGAGGCGCGCGATAATCGACCGCGGTTTGCAACGCCGCATCATCGCGTTGGGTTTTGTACCCGAACCAGACCTGCCGGTTATCTACAGCCTGGCCGAATGCTACCTGTATCCCTCCCTGTATGAGGGGTTCGGGCTGCCGATCCTCGAGGCGCAGGCGTGCGGATGCCCGGTCATCACCAGCAACGCATCGAGCTGCCCGGAGGTAGCGGGCGACGGCGCGCTCTACGTGGACCCGCTCGACGAGGACGATATCGCGGACGCCATCCTACGCGTGGTCGGGGATGCTCGACTCAGGCGGCGATTGATACAAGCCGGCTCTGAAAACTGCAAAAAGTACACCTGGCGGAAAACAGCACGCAAGATGCTCGATCTTTTTCAGGAGCTTTATGATGAGAATAGCCGTTGAGGCGCACGCCCTAGGCCAGGACGCCATCACCGGAGTCGGCAACGTCGTACTGCATTACCTGAACGAGCTGCAGAGGATCGACGATACGAATGAATATTTCATATATACGATGGACGGGCTGAAGCACGTGACGCTTCGCAATGAACAATGGCGCCACATCGATTTTAATTATGCGTTGAAAAGGCTTCGCATTCGCACGCGCAACAAATGGCTGCAACTGAGATCGGAGAAAGGAGGCGGGGGAGCGGTCGCACGGCTGCGGATACCGCTGTTTCGCGCCGCTAAAATCATGCTGGAGATTGCGGACGAGATCGTGTTTTCGTTCAAGCTCGCGTCATCTCTGAAAAAGAACCGCATCGACATTTATCTTGGGACCTCGACCTACTATTATCCCTATTTTTTCTTTTCGCGGATAAAAAAAGCCGGGATGCTCTACGATCTGGTGTGGAGGCTGTATCCGGACACCATGGAGTTCGGCAACAAGGTGCGAATGAGGCTGTTCACCCTCAGAAACATGAAGAAGCTTGACCTGCTGGTGTCCATATCGGCCAATACCAAAAAAGACGCGCACCGCATCCTCGATATACGCACCAGGATCGAGGCCGTTCCTCTGGCGGCCGACTCCGATGTTTTTTTCAGGGCGCCCGTATCATCGATTAATGCGGCAAGGAAAAAATACGGCATAACGAAGCCGTATATACTGACGGTCTGCACGCTCGAGCCGAGGAAAAATCTCAAGGCATTGTTCGAGGCGTTCAGCAGGATGAAAGACCGCGACAGGTACGTGCTTGTGCTTGCCGGAACCACGGGCTGGGGGTCGGATTTCTTCAGCGTGATCGAAAAATCCGGCCTGCAGAAAAGCGTGATTTTCACCGGATACGTCCCCAATGCCGACCTCGCCCCCCTCTATTCCGGGGCCGAGGCCTTTGTGTTCCCGTCCCTGTATGAGGGGTTCGGACTCCCGGTCCTCGAAGCCATGCAGTGCGGCTGCCCGGTCATAACCTCCGACTGCTCCTCGATCCCCGAGGTCGCCGGGAATGCAGCCGTGCTGATCGAGCCGGAAGACGCGGGCGAACTGACGGACGCAATGGAACGGGTATTGAAAAGCGAGGCTCTTAGAAGAAAGCTCGCGGACAGGGGGCTTGAGAGGGCGAAGATATTTTCCTGGAAGAAATCCGCAAAAACCCTGCTGGGCCTTCTTGAGTCGCTATGAAAAAAAATTTCAAAAAAGCCCTGTCGTGGCGCATTTGGGGAACGGCCGTGACCTTCGCGATCGTTTATCTTTTCACGCGAAGGATCGACCTGTCGGCCATGGTCTGCGCGGCGGAGATCGCCGTCAAGCTCGGAATCTGGTACGTGCATGAGCGGGCATGGTCAGCCGCAGTTCCGCTTGCGAAAGAAGGCACCCCCTTCGTGCTCTGGTTTACGGGATTGTCAGGCTCGGGCAAAAGCACAATCGCGAACATCATTTCCGCGTATCTTGAAAAAAAAGGGCGCCGTGTCGAACGGCTTGACGGGGACACGGTCAGGTCGATCTTCCCCGATACCGGCTTTACCAGGGAAGCGCGCAACAGCCATGTACGGAGAATCGGGTACCTGGCCTCCATTCTGGAAAAGAACGGGGTTACCGTGGTGTCTTCATTCATCTCTCCCTACGCGGAATCGCGCGATTTCGTGCGCTCGCTCTGCGGCAATTTCATCGAGGTCTACCTGTCGACGCCTCTGGAGGCGTGCGAGAGGCGGGACGTGAAAGGTCTGTACAAAAAAGCGAGGGCCGGTAAAATAGAGAATTTCACCGGCATCGGCGATCCGTACGAGCCTCCGCCAAAGCCGGAGATTATCATCGATACCGAAAAAAGAAGCATTGACGAGACGGTTGAGATTATTATTTCTTATATAAAAAAATATTTGTAATAAAAAAGCAAAAAAAATATGGATCATCTGGAAAACCTCGAAAACATCAGCATCCACATACTCCGCGAGGCGTACGCGAATTTCAAGAACCTGTGCATGCTCTGGTCAATCGGAAAGGATTCCACCGTGCTCCTCTGGCTCGCGCGCAAGGCGTTTTTCGGGCACGTGCCGTTCCCCCTCGTTCATATAGACACCAGCTACAAGATACCGGAAATGATCCGGTACCGCGACCGCCTGGCCGGGGAATGGAAGCTCATGATGGTGGTGGGTAAAAATGAGGAGGCGCTTGAGAAAAAGGAGACCTTCCCCGACGGGAACGTGGACCGGATCGCCTGCTGCAGAAATCTCAAAACCAGCGCGCTCATAAGCACCCTTAACGGGACCGGGAAGCGCTATCGGTACAACCATCACACGAACCGCTACGACGTCGATACGAACCGCGAGCCGTACACGGGCGTGATCGTGGGTGCACGAGCGGACGAGGAGGGCTCGCGGTCGAAGGAGCGCTATTTTTCACCCAGGGACAACCGCAGCGAGTGGGACATCGGAGACCAGCCCCCGGAATTCTGGAACCAGTACAAGACCGATTTCGCCCCGGGCACGCACCTGAGGGTCCACCCCCTGCTCGACTGGACCGAGCTCAACATCTGGGAATACATAGGCCGCGAAAAAATACCCACGGTTTCCCTCTACTACAACCAGGGGGACGGCACGAGGTACCGCTCGCTGGGGTGCTGGCCCTGCACCTTTCCGATTAAATCGGAGTCGCGCACGGTAGAGGAGATCATAGAGGAGCTCAAAAGCGGGCAGCTCAGGAACATCGCGGAGCGGTCGGGCAGGGCACAGGACAAAGACGACGGCGGCGGGCTTGAAACCCTGAGGCGCGGGGGGTACATGTAGATGGAGCACAGAAAAAAGATGAACATCGTGTTCGTCGGCCACGTGGACCACGGCAAAAGCACCGTGATAGGGAGGCTCCTCGTCGACACCGGTTCGCTTCCCGAGGGCAAGCTCGAACAGGTGCGCGAAAACTGCGAGCGGAATTCGAAGCCGTTCGAATACGCGTTTCTCATCGACGCGCTGAAGGACGAGCAGTCCCAGGGAATCACCATAGATTCGGCCCGGGTCTTTTTCAAGACCGAAAAAAGGGACTATATCATCATCGACGCCCCGGGGCATATCGAATTCCTCAAGAACATGATCACCGGGGCCGCCCACGCGGAGGCGGCCCTCCTGGTGATCGACGCGAACGAAGGGGTAAGAGAAAACTCCCGGCGGCACGGATACATGCTCTCCATGCTGGGAATCGCCCAGATATGCGTGCTCGTCAACAAGATGGACCTGGTCGGCTACCGAAAGGAAACCTACGACGCCATAGTCAGTGAGTACGGATCGTTCCTCGACCGGCTTCACGTGAAGCCCTCATGCTTTATTCCCGTGAGCGGCTTTCTCGGCGTCAACATAACGGATGCGAACAAAACGATACCCTGGTACTCCGGCGACACGGTGCTCGACGCCCTGGAGGCGTTCCATACCATGGAAGACACGGCGGAGAGGCCGTTCCGCATGCCGGTGCAGGACGTGTACAAATTCACCCGGTTCGGCGACAATCGGCGGATCATCGCCGGGTCCGTCGTGTCAGGTTCGGCGGCCGTGGGCGACGAGATACTCTTTTTCCCTTCGGGCAAGAAGGGCATCGTGAAAAGCATCGAGGCATTCAACGCGCGGCCTCCCGCCGCCATGTCCGCCCCCTCCGCGGCCGGATTCACGCTGGAGGAGCAGATATTCGTCAAAAGGGGCGAGATCGCCGTACGGGCGGATGAAAAAAAACCGCGCGTCACCACACGCATCAAAACCGGCCTGTTCTGGCTCGGCAGAAAGCCGATGCAGCCGGGAAAGGAGTACTTCCTCAAGATAGGCAGCGACAAGGTCAGGGCGGGGCTGGATCGGATACTCAGGGTGATCAACGCCGACAGCCTCGAATGGACCGACGTCAAGCGAGCGATCGAACGGCACGACGTGGCCGAGTGCGAGCTGTCGCTTTTCCGTCCCATCGCCTTCGACACCTCCGAGGAAAATCCCCTCATGAGCCGGTTCGTCATCATCGACGAGTATGAGATTTCCGGGGGCGGCGTCATCCACGAGGATCTCGAGGACAGCCGCTCGCGCCTGCGCGAGAACGTATTCCTGAGAAACTACAAGTGGGTGACCAGCGGCATTCCGGTCGAGCAGCGCGCGGAACAGTACAATCAGAGATCCGCGCTCATCCTCATTACCGGGAAAAAGGACACGGGTAAGAAGACCATCGCGCGCGCGCTCGAAAAAAAGCTTTTCGAAAGCGGCAAGATCGTGTACTTCATGGGGATCGGAAACGTGCTCTACGGGGTCGACGCGGACATCAAGGGACGCGACGATCCCGTGGACGAGAAGCTTGAGCACATCAGAAGGCTCGCGGAAATCGCCCACCTCATGATGGAGGCGGGGATCATTCTGATCGTCACCGCGATCGAGCTGCGCCAGAGCGACCTGGAGATGATGAAAACGATCGTGAACCCGGACAAGATAGTGACGATCTGGATCGGCGAGACGGGAACGGCAGACCCGGCGATCGACATGCACATCGAGAGAACCGGAAACGTCGACGAGGTCGTGGGCATCATAAAAGAGAATTTACAGGGAAAAAGAATCATATTCACTCCCTGAGAACGGCGGTGCAACCTCATGGACCACACCTGCGCGATCATACTTGCAGGCGGAAGCGGTAAAAGGCTCAAAAGCGATATCCCGAAGCAGTTCATGCCCCTCTGCGGCAGGCCGGTGCTCGCCTGGTCGTGCATGACCTGCAACGCCCTCGATGAGATCGACCGCGTGCTGGTGGTCGCCCCGGCCGAATTCGTTTCCCGCGCCGAAGACATCGTAAAAAAATTCGGCATCCATAAAGCAAAAAAAATCATTAGGGGCGGATCCACCAGGCAGGAATCCGCCTATAATGCGATCACGTCCGCCGATTTTCACGAGAGCGACATCCTGATGTTTCACGACGCGGCCAGGCCCTTCATCACGCGGGACGTGCTGCGGAATTGCGCCGCCGCCGCGAGGCTCCACGGCGCCGCGGCGGTGTACACCCCGGCGCAGGACACGGTCGCGGAGGTCAGCGGAGGGTTCGTCGTATCGGTCCCGCCTCGCGAACGGTTTTACTCGGCGCAGACCCCTCAGGCCTTTCGCTACTCGATCATAATGAATGCGCACATGAATGCCCTCGACTCCGGCCTCGAGGCGACCGATGACGCGGCCCTCGCGCTCACGGCGGGGTTTAAGGTAAAAATGGTGGAGGGGGACCGCCTTAACTTTAAGATTACCACCGATTTCGACTACCGCTGCGCCTGCATTCTGGCGGA
>CAZHAD010000012.1:0-15730 GCA_964529965.1 uncultured Leptospirales bacterium
ACTTTACTCCATATGGGAAGCGGCGAAAAACGACCCGAAGATCACCGTCGATATAGAACGAGCGGGAAAAAATCTGCAGTTTGATTTCAATATAACACAATAATCCAAGGGATGGGCGCATGAATTTTTTAAAACCCGGTACAATTCCCCTGCTTTTTCTGGCCATCATTGCGATCTGCGTTCTCCACATCACGGATACGGGACCGGCTACCAAACGTAGCCTCCTGAACGCGGCGCCGCGAAAAAACGCCCAGAAGGGTAAAAAGCCGGCCAAGGAAAAGAAATTCGCACTCAACTTCAGAGACGTCGATATCGCGGAATTTATCAACATCATGGGACAGCTCATCGGGAAAAATATCATAATCGACGACAGGGTGAAGGGCAAGATATCAATCAGCTCCGCGCGCAAAGTGCCGGTGAGCGAGGCCTACAATGTCATGAAGGCGATCCTCGAGGTAAAGGGGCTTGCGATAGTGGAAACGGAAAACCTTATAAAGGTTCTGCCGATTGAGGAGGCCGTGAAAAAAAATGCGGACATAATCGTTGACGGTAAAAGTATTCGGGAATCCATCCGCGACGAGCGCTCCATTACCTATATCCTTGAGCTGAAGAACGCGGATGCGAACGAAGCGGCCACCGCGCTTCGGTCGCTGAAACCGAAAACCGCCGAGATAGTCGTATACCCTTCCCTTAATCTGCTGATACTGACCGGACTTGCGTCCGACGTAAATGCGCTTGTCAAGATTGCGCAGTCGATCGACAACAAATACAACCAGGAGGAGAAAAAATACCAGGGAAAGGGATTGATTAATGTCGTGCATCTGGAGAACGCAAACGCCGAGGACCTGGCGAATGTGCTGTCCCGTATCCCCTTTTCCGAAACCGCGAAGATCGAAACCTCGCCGATGCACCTGCCCCAGCAGATACGGCCGTCCGACAAGACGCGCCGCCTTACCAAGCAATACGTGGTAGAGCCGCAAAAACAGACAAAGCTGTCCATTATAGCGGATAAAGCATCCAATTCCCTCATTGTGACGGCGAAACCGGAGGAGTTCAGCGAGATATACAGGATCATCAAAGAGCTCGATATCGTACGAGACCAGGTGCTGATCGAGGCCATGATCGTGGAGGTGAGCGCGGACAATGGATGGGGGTTCGGCGTTGAGTGGATGCTGGGCACCCAGAAGGGGCAGCATATCTTCGGCGGATCGTATATCGATGACCTGAGCAAACTGAACTTCAAGACGCCCGACTTCGCCGGCACCAAGAAGCTCGCGGTTCCCCTCAACACCGGCTTTCAGCTCGGATACGTGCCCGACATCGACGTGCTCGGATTCGCGGTGCTCAACGCCTCGGCAACCGACACCAATTTCAATATCCTTTCAACCCCGCAGGTGTTGACCGTGGACAACAGCGAGGCCGAATTGAACGTGGGAGAGGAAATCAGCGTGCCCACCAACAACCGCATCACTGACCAGAATACGACATTCCAGACCTTTGAATACAAGACCGTGGGCATAAAACTCAAGCTCACTCCCCATATAACCAAGAAAAAGCGGATCACCCTTGACCTGTACCAGGAGGCCAACACGATCATCGGGCAGACCCAGCAGCTCGCCGGAGGCGCCATAGTTCCGCCCACGGTGGGTAAACGGGACATCAAAACAAAGGTTACCGTGTATGACGGCATGACCATAGTGGTCGGAGGGCTCATCCAGAACAGAAAGAACGTGAGCGAGACAAAGGTCCCGATACTCGGAGATATACCGCTTCTGGGATGGCTCTTTAAGCATAAATCGGTGACCTACAGCAAATCGAATCTGCTGGTCTTCATAACCCCCCACATCATGACCAAGAGGGAAAGGCTGGAGTCCATATCCAAGCAGAAGATGGAGACGCAGAAAGGGCTGAGAAAACGTTAGCCATGGCGAAGTTGAAAACAAAGCATCTGGGAAAAATCCTCGTAGACCGGAACGTCATATCGGCAGAGGAGCTTCAGGAGGCGCTCATGGCCCAGCGCGGCACGTCGCTTCGACTGGGTCAGCTCCTGACAAAAAAGGGCATGGCCACTGAAGAGGATATCCTGGCCTGCCTTGCGGAGCAGTACAACATCAGCTTCACGCCCCATATCGAATTTGACGACCCTGGCCAGCTCTTCGCATCCATGCCGGTTCAATTCATGAAAAAAAACAAAATTGCGCCCTGCAAGAAACAGGGTAACTCCATCCTCGTAGGCATCGTCGATGTGCTGAACATACAGCCCCTCGACGACCTCAAAATGCTTTTCCCTCAATACGATTTCGAAGCGGTGCTCACCACCGAGGAAGAGATTTTAAGGATCATCAACACGCATTTCAACATACTCCAGTCTGAATCCACGGACGACGTCATCGAAGACCTGGAAGAATCCGATTTTGAGATCCTCACCTCATCGATCGCCGAGACCGTCGATATCACCGACATGGCCAACGAGGCGCCCATCATACGGCTGGTCAACACCGCGATCAAGCAGGCGGTGCTGGACAGGGCCAGCGACATACACGTCGAACCGTATGAAAAGGAGCTCGTCATCCGGTTCCGGATCGATGGGATCCTGTACAACATGTACACGCCGCCGAAAAAATACCAGGGGGCGATCATATCGCGGATAAAGATCATGGCCAACCTTAACATCGCGGAGAACAGGCTGCCCCAGGACGGAAGAATCCAGCTCAAGATCGCGGGCAAGGATATCGACATCAGGGTCTCCACCTTCCCCACATACTACGGCGAGCGGATCGTGCTCAGGATACTGAACAAATCCGACATGAGCTTCGATCTGAACGCGATCGGGTTTGACGAATCAACCCTGAATGAGTTCAACAAGCTGATCCAAAAAACCTACGGCATTGTCCTCGTCACCGGTCCGACCGGAAGCGGAAAATCGACCACCCTCTACAGCGTCCTCTCCGGGCTGAAGGGCGAGGACGTGAACATACTCACGGTCGAAGACCCGATCGAGTACCAGATCCCCGGGATCGGGCAGATGCAGGTAAAACCTTCCATCGACCTGACGTTCGCCAACGGTCTGCGCTCAATCCTCAGACAGGACCCCGACATCGTCATGGTCGGCGAAATCCGGGACCTGGAGACCGCGGAAATCGCGGTCCAGGCGGCGCTCACCGGGCACCGGGTCTTTTCCACGCTTCACACCAACGACGCCGCGAGCGGAATCACGCGCCTCATCGACATGGGAATCGAACCCTTTCTCATAACCTCTTCGGTCAACGCGTATCTGGCACAGCGGCTGGTGCGAAAAATATGCCCGTCCTGCAAGGAACCGTACAAGCCCTCCCCGAAAATGCTTTCGGAGCTCGGGATAAAGCCCTCGCACCTCAAAGGCGGCAAGCTCTTTCGCGGGAAGGGGTGCGGGGAGTGCATGAATACCGGGTATTCCGGAAGGTTAGGAATATTCGAGCTCCTGGTCCTGACTGCAGGGGTGAGAAAGCTCATCATGAGCCACAGCGAGGCGCCGTTCATCAAGGAATACGCGGTAAAGGAAGAAGGCATGAACACCCTCCTGAAAGACGGGCTTGAAAAGGCGGTACAGGGGATCACCACCGTCGAGGAGGTGCTGCGCGTGAGCTGACGCGGCGATATGGGAGGCATGACTCGATGATTTTTCAATACCAGGCCCTTGACAGGAAAGGGCAAAGCGTCTCTGATTATATTGACGCCCCTTCCGAGACGAGCGCCAAGCAGAAGATCCGCAGCCAGGGATTATACCTGGTCAAGCTGCAGAGGCATGAGCTCGCGTCAAAAAGCGAAGGCGCCACGCAGGCGGGAAGCCCCTTCAAAGTTGCCCTTCAAAAGTTGTACGACCTGCTCAGCATCCGCCTCAGCTCCAAGGAAATCGGCCTGTTTTCGCGCCAGCTGTCGACCCTGCTGAAGGCCGGCCTGCCCCTCCCTGTTGCCATAACCGACATCGTCGAGCAGATAGACAACAAGCATTTTAAGAACGTGATCGCGGATGTAAAAGAAAAACTCGAGCAGGGCTCATCCTTTTCAAACGCCCTGGGGCAGCACCGCCGTGTCTTTTCGGACATGTACATAAACATGGTGAGGGTCGGTGAGAGCCTCGGCTCCCTCGACCAGGTTATCGCCCGGCTCGCCGATCTCGAGGAGAAGCGAAACATACTCACATCCAGAATCCGATCCGCGCTCTGGTATCCCTCGTTCATGTTCCTCTTCGCCATGGGCGTGATGGCCTTCCTCATGATCAACGTCATCCCGACCATCGCCGACATGTTCGCGGACCAGAAAAGGGAGCTCCCGATCCCCACCAAGATAGTGATCGGCCTGAGCAGCTTTTTATCAAATTTCTGGTATCTGATACCCATCGCCGCGATCGCGCTGTTATACCTCTACAACCGGTATGTGCATACACGCGAGGGAAGGACGAAGGTAGACGACCTGAAGCTCAGGGTCCCGTTCCTTAAAAACATCTATAAGAGGATCATCGTATACCGCTTTACGCAGAACCTTGGTATCCTGTTGAACAACAAGGTGGACATCATCAAATCGTTCGAGATCGTGAAGAAAATCGTCGGCAATGTGATTATCGAAAAGAAGATCGAGGATGCGGCCAAGAGGATACGGGAAGGGGCGACCGTGGCCAACTCGCTGAATAAATCCGAGTTCCTGCCCAAGCTCGTCATGGGAATGATCACCGCGGGAGAAGCGAGCGATAACCTTGACACGATGCTGTTAAACATCGGCAACGTGTATGAAACCGAGCTGGATCTTACGATCACAAGCATGACAAGCCTCATCGAGCCCATCATAATCATCATCATGGGGGTGATCATCGCCACGATCGTCATGTCCGTGATCCTGCCTATTACGCAGATGAACCTGCTGGTGCAGTGACCTGGTGAAGGGATTACATATAAGGAAAACGAAATAGATAAGGAGATACCCATGAAAATAACCGAGTCGATACGCAAAAGACTGGACGCCATACGGAGGGGTGCGATGTCGAACAGGGGATTCACCCTGATAGAGATCATGATCGTGATCACCATCATCGCCATTCTGGCATCCCTGATCGTTCCCCGCATAATTGATTATCCGAAAAAGGCAAGGGTGACCGCGGCGAAATTGCAGATGAATAATTTCAAGCTCGCCCTCGAGCAATACACTGATTTAAAAGGACACTATCCTTCGACCGAGGAGGGGCTCCAGGCCCTGGTGCAGGAAAAGATTATGAATAAAATCCCCAATGATCCATGGGGCAACCCATATCAATACCGTTATCCAGGGGAGATCAATCCGGATGATTATGAGATATGGACGTACGGCGCGGACGGCAGGGAAGGCGGCGAGGGATTCAACGCCGACATTAAAAGCTGGGAGCAGTGAGATTCTCTTTTCATGAAAGCGCGCAAGAGCTCCACGTACGTCCTTCTATGGGATACCGGCGGCTTCACCCTGATAGAGATGGTGATCGTCATCGTCGTCGTGTCCATTCTTTTCCTGATCGTAACCCCGCGGATCACCCGGGTCATAAACAGCGAGCGTAACAGCTTCGCGATTCTTGCGGGCATGATCGCCAAGACCTTCGACGACTCTTTTCTTCACAACCGGATAAACTACCTCGTCGTACAGCTCCAGAACCCGAACCCGGATGAAGCCGAGTTGAGCAAGGACATATCCGGCAGGCAAAACGCGGTATCGGTCTTGAGCTACGTGAACCGGAGCTTCGTGGAGAACAAGAGGAAATCGCTCCAGGCGCGCGAATTTCCCCCCGACAAGTTCCTGATCGAGGAGGTCCTGCTGGCGAACGGGGAAAAACTCACCAGCGGATACGTGCTGATACCTTTTTATCCCCAGGGGTATTCGGACAATGTCATACTCCACATCCTGGTGAACGGCGAGGTCAGGCGCTCGATTAAAATCGACAAGAATATCAAGGAGCCCGAGGTGCTTGAGGGATATGCCACATTCGAGTCTGAAAATGAATGACCACCGGGGCGCACTCACGGAGCATAAAAAAGGGTTCGCCCTGGTCGAGATTCTGATTGCGGTGGCGATACTTTCCATAGTCCTCCTCTCGGTCATATCAGGGGTGACTTCATCCATATACGTGATCACCGGGATGAAGAGCTACACCAAAGCCATGCTCATCGCCCGAACCAGGATGAACGAGTTCATCCTTAACAACATGAGGGGAACCGATATTAAGCACGAGCAGGTCAGGGAATATCCGGGATTCGACTTCAGCAGGGTCACCCGGCGCTTCGAGCATCCCTGGCTAGAGGGCCCCATACCCGTGAACATCACCGACATCATCGTGAGCTGGAGCGAGAAGGGGAGAGAGCGGGAATACAAATTATCGTACATATATCAATCACAATGAGCGGAAGATCGATGCATTGCGGCGCAGAAATTACAACTCGGAAGAAAGCCGGCATGCCGACAGTCAGCTCGGGGTTTACCCTGATCGAGATACTGGTTGCATCCGCGATCGCGTCGATCATATTGGTGATCGTGTACACGTCATACCGATCGATCGTGCAGTCGATTAAACGATCGACCGGCAATGCGGAATTTTATGAAAACGTCAACCTGGCCATATCCAAGATCGATACGGACATCTCCAACACATACTATACCAGGAACAACAAAAAGACCTTTTTCGTGAGCGAGGAAGCGACCGGCAACAACAATTGCTATTTTATTACCGTAAGCCATCATACCATTAATTTCACCGGCGACCCCGCGAAGCCGTGCCCTGCCGGCGATATACAGGAGGTCGGGTATTACCTGAAGGCGGACAAGACCACCCAGGGACTGTTCAGCCTCATTAAGCACGAGAAGCCGTATTACTGGTTTGACCCGCTGACCGGCGGAACGGACAATATTCTTCTCAGAAACGTCGTAAGCCTGAAATTCGAGTTCCTGAAGGGGAATGACTGGGGTGAATTATGGGATTCCCGCCAGAACAATCTGTTCCCCCGCGCCGTTAAAACCACACTGATCGTGAAAAACTACCAGGCGCAGGATGAAAAGTTCGAATTTACATCACTCATCAACCTTCGCGAGTTCAGATAGCATGAACCCTGTATCAAATTTCATTCGCTCATACGGAAAAAGAAAACACGCGTTGCGCGAACAGGGGATCCTCCGCTACCTCTCCGGATCCCGCGGCTACGTCCTCATAATCGTCCTCATCATAATCACCCTCCTGGTGTCGATCGCGGGCGAGTTCATCGTGGTGGCACAGACGAACATCGGCTACAACAGAAAGCTGAGCAACAAGCTGAGGGCGAGCTATCTGGCGAAATCGGGCGTGCAGGTCGGTAAAATGCTTCTGTATCTGGACCTCAGGGGCATAAGCGCCGAACAGCTGACCGGCAAGTCGACGGACAAGGACGTCGATTCATACAACGACCTGTGGGCCGTGGATTTCCCCGAGATCCCTTTCGGGGACGGCCTGCTGAAGATCAATATCATCGACGAAAACTCAAAGATCAACTTGAACGTACTGGCGAACGAGTATACCGAGATGACGAAGTTCTACTATTTCACGCAGAATTTTTTCATGAACATGGGCTTCCGCCCTGATTATGCGGACATCATCCACGACTGGGTTGATGTCGATGATTCCCGCATGCCCTACGGCGCCGAGTCCGCCGATTATTACCAGACCCTGAAGCCGCCCTACTCCGCCAAAAACGGCGCCATGGACAGCATCGACGAGCTTTTGCTGGTCAAGGACATGACGCCGCAGATATTTTACGGCCTGGGGGGCGGAAACCACGATTCAGAGCAGAAGGAGCAGAATCTCGTGGACGACAACAAGGGGGACACGGGCCTCAGCATTGCCAGGCTGAGGGAGATCATGGAAGGTGCGGCGCTTGAGAAAATGACGGAGAAAAAGGAGGAGGTGCTGAGGAAGATCGGCAGGGAAAAAAGCAGGTCGCTTGAAAATTACTTCACCGTGTACGGAGAACGCTCCGATTACACGAGCGATTTCAACAAGATCAATATCAATACCGCCACCTATCGCGTATTATCAGCGTTGACAGACAATATGACCCCTGATATCGTGACGGAGATTATCAACCGCAGGCTCGTGCGACCGTACAAATCCGTGGACGAGATAAGCGATCTTATAAAGGACAAGACGATCCGTGAGCGGCTCAGCACGAAATCGAACATATTCAGGATCATCGCAACAGCCACTGTCAATGATGTGCAGGTAACAATAAACGCCGTGTACAACAGGACGATGAGGACATTATACTATTGGTCCGAAGAGTAGGATTCAGGAGATCAGGATTTGTATGAACATATCGCCGCAATAGACGTGGGCACGTATTCGGTCAAGCTCGTCACGGTCCGGACGGGTTTCCGCGACTTTCAGATTAAATCGTTCAATTTTCAGGACATAGATCCGGACAGGGAAGACCGGAAGGCTGCGGTGATCGATGCGCTGCAAAAATTGGCGGCCGAGGAGAGTCTGTCCGGCTACAAGATCATCGCCAATCTCCCGATGGAGATGCAGATCGTACGTAATATCTCCTTTCCCTTCAACGATGTGGAGAAAATTGCGGATGCGATTCCATACGAAGCCGAGGAGAACATTCCGTTCAAGCTCGATGAGCTAATCATTGATTTCCAGCCCCTAAAAAACAAAAAAGAAAACGAGGGAAGAATCCTGATGGCGGCGGCCCTCAAGTCCTCCATAAACGATTTTATCGAGCTTCTCAAGGAAAGCACCATCAGGCCCTTCAAGATGGGCATGGAATCGGTCGGCCTTTTCGAATGTTACCGTTATTTCAACAAGATACCCAATGAGGCAGTCATCCAGATCGATATCGGAAACGGCAAGACAATTCTTAATTTTATCGATAACAACAGCCTGTTGTACACAAGGGCGGTACCGGTCGGCGCGGGAAGGATTGTAAAAGAAACGGCCCAGGTTTTAAAAACGACGCACGGCGAGGCGGCCAGGATTCTGTTCAACCTCAACCTCGACCTCACCTCGTATGAAAACAACCTGCAGCGCGAATATTACAAATCCCTGGACATGACACGGCAACAGTTAAAAAAAATCTACTCCACGGGAGTCGCCATGGCCGAGGACCTGGCCGAGCAGATCGTCCTTACGCTCAAGGCGGTATTCGTCGAGTGCGGGGATGTCCCCTTTTCCCGTGCGCTGATTTCCGGAGGAGGATCGAATATCATGGGAATCGGTTCCCGTATTTCCCAGGAGCTGGAATTGCCTGTCGATCTCCTTCCCTTTTTGGAAGACTACAAGGAGAGAAGCATAAGGACACAATTCCCGGTCTCTTTCGGAACCATACTGTCGTACATTAACCACCCGCGCGCCTCGATCAACTTTTTAAAAGGCGAGTTCATACCGGATATCGCGAGTGAGACCAGAAAGATATACTATCTTTCCGCAGGGTTTGCGGCCCTTTCGGTCGTCATACTCGTCATCAACCTTATCATGTCCGCATTCATATCCTATCGTTCCGAAAGGCAGTACAATAAGCTGCTGACCGAGCAATTCAGGAGATATTTCCGTACCATCGCCGTGTCGAGCGACCCGATCGCGGATGCGAAAAAAATATACAAAAAAGAAAAAAAAGAGCTCGAGGGGATCACGAAGCTCATTCCGGACACCGTCTCATTTCTGGACCTTCTCAAGGAGGTGCTCACCTATTTCCCCCATGACGGTAATTTTGTTCTCAATAATCTCGTGTACAATGAAAACATTCTCATGATCGACGGCACGGCGGGCTCGAGCCTCTCGCTTGACAATTTCAAGGAAAGCCTGCTCAAGACAAAAAAATTCGAGTCGGTAATCCTCAACATCAGGTATTCACGCCAGAACGAGGTGCGCTTTTCAATGACCATCAAGCACAAGTTTTCCACACCGCACAAAAAGGGGACGGGCGACCAGTCATGATAGAGCTCAACAAAAGGGAAAAACGGATGCTCCTGATTCTTGCGGTGTTTTTCGGAATATTGTTCGTCTATTTCGTGATAATATCCCCACTCCTGAGCTGGCATGAAAGGAGAAGCAGGGAATACGAGACGAATATCGCAAACCTTAACGCACTCGACAAGATTTATGAACAATACCGCGAGGCGCATGACAAAATCGACCGTTACAATGCGCAATTAAACAATGAAAAGGGGATCACCTCCCTCATAGAAGAGAACGCACAAAGCCTGGACATACTTAAAAACAAGGTGTATACCAGAGACAGACCCACCGTCGTGCAGGGAAAATATAAAAAAATTTCCTCTGATGTCAAGTTCGAGGGAATTGATATCGTTTCCCTGTTGAACTTTATATATAAAATGGAAAACTCGG
This sequence comes from uncultured Leptospirales bacterium, assembly GCA_964529965.1. Lineage (GTDB taxonomy): Bacteria > Spirochaetota > UBA4802 > UBA4802 > UBA5550 > RBG-16-49-21. The sequence goes on from CAZHAD010000012.1 coordinate 10,370, forward strand.
GCATGATGGTGCATATCAGCTATCTGAGAATAAACCAGACTATTAAGGGACGCAATACGTATGATGCGACCATAACGTTCAACAGCATTACATCACAGTGAGTTCAACGGTCAGAAATGGATATAACCGATGTTAAAAACAACACCCTTGCCGCGTTAAAATCGTTATTGAATTTTAACCTCCTGTGGCGCATGGTAAAAGACGCGGTAAAGCTCCCCTACGCAAAAACCTATATTTTTCTCGCCTTTGTTTTCACCTTCATTTTCATGATCCTGATGTTTCCCTATGACCTCATTCTGAGAAGCAGCTTGAAGAACCTCGAAAAAAACATGGTGAGAAGCATTTATATCAGCACCATGGACTTCAGCCTCTTTCATGATATTTTCATGAACAACGTGTATGTGGTATTACCGAGCGGAAACGAGATCGTCATACGCTCGGCCGACATCAACATCTCGATGTTGCGCCTCATTTTCGGCAAGGACGTCAAGGGAAGCTTCCAAATCACCGGCCTGAAATATAATACGGACGAGGTCCAGATGGACCTCGGGCTGAACGGAGAGCTCTATCTCGATTATAAAACCTTTGGTGAACCACCCCGGAATGGAAATTATAAAATTTTTCTCAACCCATCAACCGTCAAAATAGGGGAAATGATCCTTCCCGACAGCATGGGAGGGTTTCCCCTGTCGCTTCCAACCATAAAAATTAAGTCGGGTTATTGTGAAGGCGATCTGTCCAACCAGAAGATCTCCATCAATAACATGAAGATATTCGGTGATATCAACTGCACAATTAACGGATCAATCGCCATGGCCAGGAACTTCATGAGCTCCAGGCTCGATTTAAAGGTAACGGCGGCCGCGGATTCCGCGGTGCTGAAAGATTACCGTGATTTTCTCGGTAAATTCGTCAGCGACCGAAACCAGATCGTGATGGCAGTCCGCGGCTCAATCTCAAGGCCGTATATAGACTTCAGCCGGTCCGGGCCGGAAGCGTCCAGGATCAAGGCGGAGCATCCAGCAGAAAAGCCTTTCCCCATGCGGTAGGATCCCCATGCGCATCACGCTTGCCAGACATTCAGGTTTTTGCATGGGAGTCAGGAATGCCATATTAAGGATCATTCACGAGATCAATTCGTCTCATGATGAAGTATACATGTACGGGCCGCTGATTCACAATCCCCAGACCGTGGAGCTTCTACACACGAGAGGATTGAAAACGATTGACCAACGACAGAACGTCGACGGAAAGCAGATCGCGGTTCGAACCCATGGAATACCCTTGGAAGAATACACACGCTTACGGCAGTGTGCGGCAAGGGTGATCAACCTCACCTGCCCACGGGTGGCACGGGTTCAGTCCATTATAAAAAAATATTCCTCCCAGGGATTATATACGGTTATAACCGGGGATAAGGAACACCCCGAGGTGACCGGACTGAAAAGCTACGCCCGCGGGGGCGTTACGGTAATCTCGGATACGACGGAAATCCCGGGTGTTCCCCGCGCCGGACAATACCTGATCGTTTCTCAGACGACCTTCGACCGGGAGAGCTTTGAAAAAATTGTGGCCGAATTCCGGATGAGGCACGAGCACACGACCGTGATCGATACCATCTGCGATGCCACCAGGTTGAGGCAGGACGACGTGCTTGCCGGTATTCTGGAAGGCAACGATACGCTGGTGGTGATCGGGGGAAAAAATTCCGCGAACACGAAACGCCTCGCGCGCATAGGAAAAGAAAACAGCGTGAGAACATTCCACATCGAAACGGGGGAAGAGCTGGAGGAAGACGGGTTTTCAGACGCCCGCCGCGTGCTTGTGACCGCGGGGACATCAACGCCCGGATGGGTCATCAATAACGTCCTTGATAAATTGTACGCGATAAAATTCAAAAAAAGCAATATAGTCGTGAGATCCGGCCTTCTTTTCCTTGAATTTATCGTACGGACTAATATCCTGTCGGCCGCAGCCGCATTTTTCGTTAGCCTCATCGTCCAGGCGTATTCGAGGGTCGGCGGGGGATTCCTTTTCCCGTCGATTTCATTCCTGTACATCTTCTCCATGTATTCGATGAACAACTTCTTCGACCGAAGCTTTCTCAAGATCAGCAATCCGTACAAATACGTCATCTACGAAAAATACGGGAACCCGCTGCTCGCCTCGGCGATCATCTCGGCGCTGGTGTCACTTTTCCTTGCGAGCGTGCTCAATCATGCGACCATCGCCGTCCTCATCGTATCGTACCTCCTGGGTTTCATATATTCAACAAGGCCGACCAAATTCCTCGTCGCAAAGATCAATGTCGGGTTTGTGAGTAAGATATACTATTCAAAAATAGTCACCTGCTTCGGGTGGATCATCGTAACGGTCATTGTGCCGATGCTGGCCACCCATTTCGAGCTTCCCGCCCTCGCCTCGCTTTCAGCATGGGTGTTCACGGTGATTTTTCTCAGAACGGTGCTCCTTGACCTGATCGCTTACCAGGGAGACCTCATCATGGGAAGGGAAACGCTGCCGCTTTGGATGGGCACGCGCATGTTATGGGCCGCATCGATCGCCGTGTCCGCCGCGGGAGTTCTCGTTTTCGGATATGTGACCGTCGTTTGTTACGATCCGTATTTTCTGCTCTTTATTCTGAACATCCTTTATTTTCTCGCCATCATGTATGTGGTCAGAAATCTCAACTATATCATCACCCTTAAGTACGAGCTTTTGGTTGACATGAATTTTATCCTTATGGTATTGTTGTACTTTTACGTATAACAGGCTGAAACTATACCTGAACCGTTCGAGTCTCTTGTATTACACCCATTGTTATTTCAATAATTTTTCCATTGTATTTTCAATCTGCTCGGGTTAGGCGATGAATCTTAAGACAAAACTAATCTTCATCATCACCATGTCGGCCGCGCTCTTTTTCGGCTTCCTGCAGCTTTTTTTCCCCGCCTACGATTTCGAGCGGCTTCACATATTTTTATTCAATCTCTGCACCGGAGGCACCGTCATTCTGATTTACACCGAAATGGAAAAGGGGCTGTCATTGCGCACCGGTTTTTTTTTCATCCTCTCTTTCTGTTACGCGGTTTTCGCATTCTTGCACATGTACCGGTACGCCATTTCGACGGCGCTCATCCTTGCGCTTCTGGTGGAAACGGTCAGGATAAAAAAATTCTCTTTTTTCCCGATCAATTTTTTCAGCCGATCATCGAGCACCTCTGAAAAGTTCCACCACGCCTCGCTCATGTGCCTCTCTCTGGCCCTGATCATTTCGGCGCTCGTGATCTGCAATCATCAATACTGGAGTTTCATCCGCTCCACCAAGCTCAAGCTGAACATCTTCTTCCTCGGCTTCTCCTTCCCGGTATCCCTCATCACCATGTCGGTGATGTACCGCAAGATGGAAGAAAGCACAAAGCGGTGGGTTCGGATATTCGAAGACGCGAGCTTCTGGATCATCACCTGCGGGGTCATCGTCTTTTTCATTTTCATCCTCATGCAGTTGTTCATTCCGGAGCTCATCATCGCGGGAGTCCTCTTCACCACCGTGGTGATAATCTTCATAATCTATCTCAGGCTCGGATTCAGGGAACAGCCGAAGGAATTCCTCTCTTCGGGAATGGCATTCCTCATCATGACCGCAATCACCGGAATCATCTACATGCCAATCTCCCTCTATATGCCCAATTCCGCCGACGGCAAATTTTTATTGAAGCTGCACGCGCTGATCTCCCTGTACGGATGGAACCTGAACGGCATTGCGGTAATCTGCCGATATAACGACTTCCCGATCCGGCTCCATTCACTGAAGGCCATCGCGCTCCACTGGACAGTCGTGCTGGTGATCGCCCCCCTGGGTTTTTATTACCGGCCGGTTTCAATACTCGCCGTGCTTGCCTATGGCCTGTTTCTGACGATTGTATTTTTTTCAAAGGGAAGAAGCGTGGAGAGTCCCATTTCCCTTTTACAGATTTTAAGGTCATATCGGGCGACTATAAGATAGCGGAAGCCGTTTATTTTGCTTGACTAATGCCGCGACGGGGGTTTCCTGCATGCGGGGTGTCGATGAAGTCGGAGTATCAAAATGAAAACAAGGCCGGTGCAGGCAAATTTTATCTTTTTGTCGCAGCTCATCAGCCTGCCGGTCATCGATGCGGCGAATCGGAAGATCGGAATAATCGAAGACATCATTGCAGACGTGGAGGACCTCTATCCGCGCATAAACGGCCTAGTGATCCGCAGCGTCATTCAAAGGCGGCTGGGTTACCTCCCCTGGCAATGCGTCCGGGATATAATCGAAGAGAACTACATATCTGTTGAAGACTCCGAATGCCCCGAAGTTACGATCGAGCTCACGCGGAATGAGCTCAGACTCAGGGAGACCTTTCTAGACAAGCAGATTGTCGACATCGGCGGTTCAAAGGTCGTGCGGGTGAACGACCTGCATATATTGAAAGACGGCATCAAATTGTGGCTCGTCCATGTGGATGTCGGATTCAAGGGATTCCTTAGAAGGCTCGGATGGCTGAAACCCTTCAGCGTGATCGTCAAATGGCTCTTCGCGTACGAGCTGCAGGACAAATTCATACCCTGGAAATATGTCCAGCCCATCACCACAACCGGCGACCTGAAATCGCTTTCACTCAAGATTCCCCATTCGAAGCTTACCGAACTGCACCCCGCCGACCTGGCCGATATTCTCGTGGACCTCGGAGCGGAGGAGCGGATGCTCATTTTCAACTCATTCGACGACGCGACCGCGTCCGATATATTGCAGGAGCTCCCGCACAAGATGCGCCTCATGCTCGCCGTATCGCTTCCACAGGAACGGCTCGCCAGAATTCTCGATGAAACCCCCATGGACGAGGTCGTCGACCTTCTCGACGACATGTCGACGGAGACGGTGAACGAAATGTTCAGGATCCTGCCGGCTGATAAAGTTCAGCAAATTAAAGACCTGTTGAAGTACCCCGATAGAATGGCGGGCAGCCTCATGGATACGGAATTTCTCTCTGCGAGGGCAAATGAGACCGCGGGGCAAGTGCTGAGGAGGATAAAAAAAATCGCGGGGGACTTCGAATCAATTTATTACATTTACGTTTTGAATGAACATGAGGCCCCGATCGGAGTGCTGACATTGAAACAGCTGTTGGCCTCCCCGGCCAAAAAAATGATCAATGACATAATGCGGGAAAATGTCGTAAGGGTTAAGGTAGACACCCATATAAAAGCAGTCGCCCAGATCTTTTATAAATATAATTTTTCCGTGGTTCCGGTCGTCGACGACAACGACCGGATACAAGGAATAATCACCATGAAAGACGCGCTTGAATCCGTTTTTCCGGAAATCAGGGAAGA
>CAZHAD010000012.1:15830-38256 GCA_964529965.1 uncultured Leptospirales bacterium
TATGAATTTTCTGAAAAAATTAAAAGAAAACGCACCTCTGAGAAATCTTGTGATTTTCCTGAGCGTTCTCGGCCCTGGCATCATAACCGGAAGCGTGGACAACGACGCGGGAGGCATCACGACATACTCGGTGGCCGGAGCGCTTTACGGCTACCAGCTTCTGTGGACCCTGCTCCCCTCTTTCATAGTCCTGATAGTCGTGCAGGAGATGAACGCCAGAATGGGAACCGTGACCGGCAAAGGCCTTGCAGACCTTATTCGTGAGAATTTCGGGGTCAAAATCACGTTCTATATTTTTCTCTGCCTGCTGATCGCGGACATCGGGAACACCGCCACTGAATTCGCGGGAATCGCCGGGAGCCTGATGATCTTTAACATCAGCAAGTACGTATCCGTGCCCTTGTCTGCGGTCCTCGTCTGGCTTCTTGTGGTAAAGGGGAATTACAAAACGGCTGAGCGCATATTTCTGGTTTTCAGTTTTTTTCTGCTGTCGTATATCATTTCAGCGGTTCTGGCCAAGCCGAACTGGAAGGACGTCGGTGAGGCGCTAATAAATCCGACATTCCACTGGGATGCGGCGTACCTGACGATGACGATGGGCATCATCGGAACCACGATCGCGCCGTGGATGCAGTTTTACATGCAGTCCGCCGTCATTGAGAAGAGCATTAAGATCGAAGACTACAAATACGTCCGCTGGGACGTCACGCTCGGCGGTATCGCCACCGTCGTCATTGCCTTCTTCATCATCGTTGCCTGCGCCTCGACGCTCCATGTGAATCATATCAGAATCAACGAGGCAAGGGATGCGGCCATCGCACTGAAGCCGCTTGCCGGGGGGCTTGCCTCCTTTGTGTTCGCCTTCGGACTTTTTATCGCGTCAATATTTTCCGCAGCGATTCTGCCCCTTGCGACCGCGTTCTATGTCTGCGAAGGCTTCGGATTCGAGGCCGGTATAAATAAAAAATTCAGCGAAGCCCCCCAGTTCTACACGCTATTTTCATCAATACTTCTCATATCAGTCATTATCATTCTCATCCCGGAGGCGCCGCTCATCACCATAACGATATGGACCCAGGTATTGAACGCCATACTGCTGCCGGTCGTGCTCGCATGCATGATAAGCATCGTCAATAATAAAAAGATCATGGGAAGCTACACCAATAACGGCTTTCAGAATATGGTGGGTTTGACAACGACGATCATACTCATCGCGCTCAGCGCGATCCTGATTATCCTGCCGATCGCAAAAAGAGTCGTTCAATTATTAAACGTCGGGATCACCTGATCCTGGTCAGATCCACCTTCAGGGTCAGCCCGTCGAGGGTGAGCGGAATGAGCTTCTTCCTCCCGTTGACCAACGTATCGGCCCATACCGTCGTATCGCCGGGCGTATACGGCGTTATCGATTTGATGCTGTAGCTCCTGAGCACCTTGCCCGGATTTTTTTCTGAAGCATTCTTGAATTGACGGACAAACAGCGCTTCATCGCTCAACGCCTTCTCTTCCGGGGATAGTTGCTGCAACCGCATCTGCTGTATAAAATTGGAATGCACCAGTGTGTACAGGGTTGTCCAGTCCCTCTTCTTCCATGATTCAAAAAACCTGTTTATTACATAAGGCGGATTGATACCCTGCATGGCATGATCCAGTCTGCCGCATGAGCCCCCATACGCAATCACGCCGGCCAGGGCCATGATAAACCACATCCTATGGATGCCGTTTTTCATTGATGTTATTGTACGATATTTTTTTCGCATCGCCCCACAACTTCTCAAGCTGATAATATTCACGCATTTCCTGCGTGAAAATATGCACGATCAGTTCATTGAAATCGAGTATTATCCAGCCGGATTCATAATCCGGCTTGTTCCTTTGCGACAGATCCTGGGTGTTAACAAAGCGCTCAAGCTCCCTTGCCAGAGCCCTGCAGTGAACTCGTGAGTTCCCGGTCGTAATGAGAAAATAGTCGAGGTATCCGTTAACCCCCCTCAGGTCCATGATGACGATATCTGTGCCCTTTTTCTCCTCAAGCACGCGCGCGCACCTGCGCGATATTTCAACGATGTCCGAATCTGAAAGCACGTTCCCGTGTGTCACTTGGCCATGTCCTCTCCGATTATGATCATCACGTTATGAAGCTGCGTATTGTCAATGATATGATACCTGCGCTTTATTCCTGTCAGGTCCGAGACCCTGCCGACCGCGGATATCGGAGCGTGCCTGTTGATTATGATGGACCTGTTCATCTTCCTGAAGGGGGACGTGCCGAATTCTACGATGTTAAGTCCCTCGCGTATCAGCCTCTCCCGCATCCTGCGCGCCAGGCCCGGGACGTCGGTTCCATTCATTATCTTGATCTTCAGCGATGAATCGATTTCCTTCTCGCTCCTGTCGACTACCAGCGATGCCAAAAACTCTTTTTCATAAATCTTATAGGTAATGTCGTCCATGACATAAAATCCGTCCTTAAAAAATCCGGGCAGCGTCACCGCCGTCATGTCGCCGTCCTTGAACGCTAAATCGGCGATCCTGAGCGCCTCCTGGGGCAGTATGTTCGTGTTAACGGAATGCAGAATCTCCTTGATAAACACCAGATTGTGAAACCTCTCCAACCGCTCCCTGCGGTCATACAGGGTCATGAGGATATCGAGTATCCTGTCGTATTTCAGATAAATTGAATTTTCATCCACGGTGTTGATGTAGCGGACAGTCTTCGAGCCGTCCAGATAGTTGACGCCGAAATGTATGTTCGGGGAGTTCCTCATCTGGTCGAGAATGAAAATATCCACCCCCTCTATGAGGTCTATGATCCTTTCGAGGTCCGCCGAATACATCTCCACGTAAAAGGGAATATTGAGCCGCAAATCCTTCTGAAGCGAATACCTGATCCTGTTGAAGTTGAAAACCACCATATCCTCGATGCGGGCGACATGGGCCCCTTCGTCATCCAGCCGGATTTTAAAGGCGGGTGGTATGAAGGTGACGCCTATCCTCCTGTTCTCAGGATTGATGCTGATGATTGCGAAGAACCGGTGACGGTGTGCGTTGAATTTATTGCTCCCCGCGACCAGAATATTTATTATCTTTTTTTGCCGGATAAGTTTATCGACCGCGTTCCTTGTCCGTATATTGTACCAGTAGTAAATACCGACGGATGTGAACAGCAGAGCCGCGGCCGCTCCGGCTATGAAAATCTTCTGCCTCAATGCTGATATAGACCTCTTTTTTTAATGTAGCGGATCACCGAATCCGGAAGGAGGAAACGTACCGATTTCTCAACCCTGACGCGCTCCCTTATACACGTGGAGCTTATATCGATAAGCGGATTGTGCGCATACTGGATGCGGTATCCGGCCAGATCCATACCGGGAAGGTCGTTTGCTCCGGGACGCTTCATTGCAATGACCGGAACGCTGTCAAGCAGCTGTTCGGGATCCTTCCATGTGTCGATTTCCCGGAGCAAGTCAGTTCCGATGATGAGAAACATAAGATCGCGGGGGCGCATTGTCTTCAATTCATGTATGGTGGCAATAGTGTACGAAGGCCCCTCTCTGTCGATTTCGATCGTTGAAACCTCGAACCCTTTCACGTTCCGAATGCCCAGCGATACCATGGCGCAACGGTCTTCGGCGGATACGCCGCCGGCGAGGTCTTTGTGGACAGGGGATTTTGACGGAATAAATATGATCTTGTCAAGACCGTAATCCGATCTGATTATTTCCGCGTTGATCAAATGACCGTAGTGGATTGGGTTGAACGTTCCCCCGAATATGCCCAGCTTCAACGCTTACCGAATCTCTCCTTTCCCGTAAATAATGTACTTGAGAGAGGTAAGCCCCTCGACACCCATGGCACCGCGTGCATGGAGCTTTTGAGTCGAGATACCCACCTCTGCGCCCAGCCCGAATTCCCCGCCGTCATGAAATCTGGTGGAAGCGTTGACGAAAACGGCCGATGAATCGACCTCTTTCAAAAAACGCTCCGCGTTATTGTAATCCGAGGTCACAATCGCTTCGGAATGGTTCGAGCTGTAGCGCGCAATATGGTCCAACGCCTGGTCAATTGAATCCACGACTTTTACGGCGAGGATCAGGTCGAGATACTCATGCCCCCAATCCCGGTCAGCCGCCGGTTTTACTTTATCAGGAAATAAAGCCGCCGTGCGGTTACACCCCCGGATCTCGACGCCCTGATCCAGTAGTGCCCCGATGAGCGGCTCCTTGTGCCGATAATCCGCGTGTATGAGCATGCATTCCATGGAATTGCATACACCCGGGCGTTGCACCTTGGCATTGACCGCTATCCGGTTCGCCATGTTCTCCTCTGCGCTCGCATCGATGAAGATGTGGCACACTCCCTTATCATGTTTGATCACCGGTATGGTTGATTCAGCGGTCACCGACTGTATCAGCCCCTCCCCGCCCCTAAGAACGACGATATCTATATATGCGTTCATCTTCACCAGGAGCGACACCAGCTCCCGTTCAGTCCGATCAATAAAGGTCACCGCGTATTCAGGGTACCCGTTTTCGCGCAGCACGTTCCGGACCACTCCATACAGCGCGGTATTGGTATGGATGGCCTCCTTGCCGCCGCGAAGAATGGCAGCATTGCCCGATTTAATGCAGAGCGAGGCGATGTCGATCGTGACATTGGGCCTTGATTCGAATACGACCGCCACGACGCCGAGGGGCACCCTCATCTGACCGACGCGGATCCCGGAGGGCCGAAGCGTCATCTTCTCCACCCTTCCTATAGGATCCTCGAACCGCGCGATCTCCTCAACGGAAGACGCCATCGCCTCGATTCTGCTTTTGTCGAGCTTGAGGCGGTCGTACATCGCCTTGCCCATGCCTGCCCGCTCCGCGGTTTCAAGGTCCTTCGCATTTTCAGCCAGTATGGAGTCCGTCATGTTCCGCAGTGAAGCGGCGATCGCACAAAGCAGGTTGTTTTTTCGTATCGTGGAGAAATTGGCGATTATTCTTGACGACGCCTTCGCCTGCCTGCACGCCTGCTCGATGTATGCATGGTTATCCATGACCTTCCTCATTGGTCGGCTGTATAAAACATTTCCCTCTTTGACAAGAAAAATTTTATCCTAGGGCGTTTTCGAGGGCTTGAGGGTTTTGTCAATTGTATTCCTTTCAATAAATTTTCTGTAATACGCCTCGTCGACCCTTTTCATAAGGGCGAGTATATCCTTCATAAAGGGATCATTGTTATGAAAGACCGATGCATAGAACTTCAATACGTCGTCGGTATCGTCGGAGAAGCTTAAAATCCAGAGGATGGTCCTTTTGATGGTATAATCCTGCTCCTTATTGAAACGCTCCATCAGAAACCGGGTGTTGATCATTCTGTTGTCAAGGAGAGCGTAGTATCCGCTCAGGCGGCTGTATGGGTTTCCGCTGTTCAACAAAACGGTCATCTCGTAGAATTGAACTACCGGCCTTGATATCAGAAGAGGGAACGCGCCGTTTGAAAAGATAAGGTTTGATAAAAACCTGTTCCCGACAAACCGGCCCGAGAGAAAACCGGTTACAAGAAAAACCAGGAAAAAGATCCAGGGCGCGGTTTTTTTAAACATGGCGGACAGCATCTGAATTGAAACAAAATAAAATACGCATGGAACCATCAAGTAAAATTTGGCTGTGCGGGAAAAAATGGGCTCATTTTCCTTGACAACCGTTTCGTTTCCGGTGAATATTCATCCGAAACCCATGTCCCCACTGGAGTAGGTATGGAAGCCCTTGTAAACGTTAAAATTCCCGGCGCCAAAAAAAAATACAGCGGGAAAGTACGGGATATCTTCATCGTCGACATGGCGCATATCCTGATAGTATCAACCGACAGGGTTTCGGCTTTTGATCATATATTCCCGAACGGCATCCCCGGCAAGGGCATTATCCTGAACAGGATATCAAACCTCTGGTTCCGAAATATAAAAGCCATAAAAAACCATATCGTGGAGGATGATTTTAATAATTTTCCCAAACCGTTCCGTGACTTTCCCGAGCTCTTGCAGGACAGGTCGGTCATAGTGCGCAAGGCGAAGCGGATCGATTTTGAATGCGTCGCACGCGGATATCTTATCGGAAGCGGATGGAAGGATTACCAGTCGTCGGGGTCCGTATGCGGAATTCCGCTGCCCCCGGGCTTGCAGATGGCGGAAAAGCTGGATAATCCGCTTTTTACGCCCGCGACAAAAGAAAGCTCAGGCCATGACATCAACGTTACTCTTGAATACATGCGCGGTAAAATCGGGGAGGAGCTGACGTACCGTCTCGGGGAGGTTACGATAAGGATCTACGAAAATGCGAGGGATCTACTTGACCGTCAGGGTATCATCCTCGCCGATACAAAGCTTGAATTCGGCTTCGCCAACAATGAAATAATACTGATTGACGAGGTTTTGACTCCGGACAGCTCGAGGTTTTGGGACATGCCCACTTACCAGGTCGGCACATCACCGGTCAGCTTTGACAAACAATACATTCGCGATTACCTGGAAACCACCTCATGGGATAAGAATTCCCCTCCTCCTCCACTTCCGGACGACATCACCCGGAAAACAAAAGAAAAGTATAATGAAATCTTAAGAAGAATTGAGGCGATCTTTACTGGACAATGATATACGACTCCCGCCTATCCCGCCCTGCGGCCGTAATCGGTTTAAAAAATGCTTGAGAAAATCCTATGGGTAAAATATATTAAAAAGGACCCTTGTTCCATGAATTTGTTATTCAGTCTGGGGCTGATTTATACGATAATTGAACGGGATACGCCAGATTTTTGCAATACCATTGGGGGAATTGATGGCCTTGGCTGAAAAAAATCCTTTTAATGAATATAAAAAGACTCAGATAGCCACGGCCAATCAGGGCAAGCTCATCGTTATGCTTTATGACGGGGCGATTAAATTCCTGACGATCGCCGTCGAGAATATGGACCCGAAAACATATGATACCGTAAACCACAACATAATAAAAGCCCAGGATATCATCACCGAATTGCTCCTTTCACTGAACATGAGGGACGGCGGAGAAATTTCACAGAATCTGTTTAACCTGTACCTTTATTTCAAAAAGACCCTTTTAGAAGCCAATATAAACAAGGATGCTGAATTAATAAATGGCGTACTGAAGCTTTTGAAAGAGCTGCGCGACGCATGGGATAAAATTTCCGCAAACGAATCTATAACCGATAAATCCAAAATCGGCGCGAAGGGAAATTTCAGCATTGAGGGATGATGTACAAACCGCGGTCGCGGAACTGACCCAACTCTACAAGGAAAAGCTCGAATACCTGAACAGACTGCTCCTCAACGAATCCGACAAGCTCCATTACATAAAATCAGGCAATCTTGAAAAGATTTTTGAAATTATCGAAGACGACAGGACGATAATAGATAACATTGATGTAGCCGATTACCACATCTCCGGCGGGGAGGATGCTTTGTCGAAAATCCTCGGAACCGAAAGAAACGGCATTTATTCCAGGCTCGGCTCGGAAGAAAACGAAACCAGGGAGATCTTGTCACTGCGGAATGAGATCCGAAAAACGCTGGAAATCATCCATTCAAAACGTGATGTCCTATTAAAAAAAATGACGGCCGAATCGCTGCAGCTGAAGATGAGGATCAACGAGCTCTCGAGAATCGACTCATTGAAATTTCATGATTCCGTGTGACCGCGACCCCGGATGGGTCGCTATAGATCATTCATGGTCCTTGTCTCAAGAATTTTTTTTCTTCTTTCAAGCATCTCATCATAATCAAACCTGAAATGCTTCCGCCGGTAATACTTTCTGAAAACCCTTTTATATTTTTTGGACAGGAAATATCTGCGCAAACGCGGTGAAATATAATAAACCTGCTCGGATGGATCGTAGGGCTGCGGCTCGTTTTTATATTTTTCCATTATGGTCCGTGTTATGATCCCCCACGATATGTCCGAAAGCGAATATCTCTTCAAATCCCTCATGAGCGCACGCAAAACCCCTTCATGGGCGGGGTCGAAAAACTTGAATTCTTTCGCATACATGATCGCCCCGTGAATGTGGTCCGGAATATCGAGAAAACCGTCCTTGTTGAGCCTCTGACCGATCGTGCACATGATTTCAAAGCAGTGCCTGAGTATTCCTAGCCCCGGGAGATCCTGCCCCGGAAGCTGCGGCCGGTCGCTTGAAAAACCTCGGTGAGGGTCCTGTGAGGACAGCCATTCGATCACGATCATGTCATAGGCCTCATTCATGTCCCCATCGAAATAGACCTTGTCGGGGATGTACGTGGATTCGCTCAGGCGAAGGTCGAACAGAAGGTTTTCGGGATTACTCGATTTATGAAATAATTTCAGATAATTTACGCCGGAGTCGTCGATATCAATCATGACTTTGACATCCGCGTACCCGAGGCCGTCAAGATGGGAGAAGAGATGTGCCTGTTCCAGCAGGCCGGAGACATCTTCAGCGTTGAATGATCTGAGAAACAGTTTTTCTTTTTGAGTGTGTATGCTCTTTAAATAATTTCCAACGTCTATTGAGGCGATATCCCTCCCGATTTCCTTTGCAAGATCGGGCGGCCGAAGATTTTTTTTGAGCCGTTCGTGGAATTTTTTTTTCAATACGTCTCCGTGCAGTGCCCGGTACTGATGTCGCGATCCCTGATCGAAAGAAAAAGCGCCCTTTACAGCCACCGGTCGTAATTATACACAAGCTTCACCTGCGTTAAAAAATCTTTAATGCTTTTATAATCAAGTGACGGCACCACGAGAAGACGAACGAATTTATCGTAATTTCTTATCTGCAATAACGCCCGCTTGTCAGCATCCTCAAGCCTTTCCCCTATGATGATGAGCCTGGCGTTGATGCGTATATACTCCTCCATCAGCATCGAGGGATCGGTCACCGAAACGACATCCTCTGTCGGGACGAAGTCCGGAGAAATGCAATGCTCCATTTCACGGCATCGTGTGACGATGAGTGAGATGAGGTCCGTGTTGATCTTAAACCGCTCGATATATGTTTTTTGTTCGCCGAGGATCAAATTTACAAAAATTATAATCGACAATTCCGAATTTCTATAAAGGAACGAATGGTTCCTGTCTATATCCCTCTTCAGATTATTCCACTTCCTGTAATCGAGCAGCTCGTCATGCCCGAGCAGCATCACCTGTCTGCCGGAATGTGAGTCGATCCCGTATACGTCTCCGACCATTCTGAGGTAGCGTTTTCTCTTCGATTGCACATTGGCGTCCCTCAAGTTTTCCAGAAGCCTGTCCATCTGCGTCAATGTGGCCCTGCCGTAGGGGTTTCTGAATTCAACGGGAAACTCCCTGGAAAGGAATTCATACAGTGCCGGAGTATAAAATATCTCTATTTCAGATATGTTCCGCTCCAAGAACAGCCTGAGATGACCCGGTAATACAAGATCCCCTGAAATAAAATGGCTTTCGTTATTGATTTGCAAATCATTGAAATATCTGATTTCAACGGTATCCGCATATCTTTCAAACAGGCGCGCCAGATGGGCGGTGGTGAGCTTCATGTGACAGGCTTCATAATGAGTGTATTTGATCGATTGAACCGCATAAATAAATTTAACCGCCGGCGAATCCCGGCACCCCCTTGCCGCCGATCCGGCTGGTGCGTAGGTATGAGTATATAAACCGGTCGATTCCGCCGTCAAAAACGTTATCGATGTTTCCCGTCTCTTCACCGGTCCGATGGTCCTTCACAAGGGTATACGGCTGAAAAATATAAGACCTGATCTGATTGCCCCATGATATCTCCTTTTTTTCGCCGAGCTTCTCCTGCTGTTTGTCATCGAATTCTTTTTTGCGAAGCTCATAGAGCCTTGCCTTCAGGACCTTCATGGCAAATGCCTTGTTCTTGTGCTGGGATCGCTCATTCTGACACTGAACCACGATCCCGGTCGGGATGTGCGTGATCCGGACCGCCGAGTCGGTTTTATTGACATGCTGGCCTCCGGCACCCGAGGAGCGGTATGTATCGATCCTCAGGTCGGATTCCTTGATGTCGACCTGTATGTCTTCTGAAACCTCGGGTATGACCTCGATCGAGGCGAAGGAGGTATGCCGTCTTTTATTTGCGTCAAAAGGGGATATCCTGACCAGCCGGTGGACCCCCTTCTCGGATTTGAGCAACCCGTACGCATAATCTCCCTTGAACTGGATCGTCGCGGTTTTGATGCCCGCATCCTCCCCGGGAGTATAGTCGATCACGTCGACCTCCAGCCCCTTCCGCTCGCCCCATCGAAAGTACATGCGAAACAGCATGTGGGCCCAATCCTGCGATTCGGTCCCGCCGGCGCCCGGATGGATCGTTACGAACGCATTGTTGAAATCATCGTCGCCGGAAAGCAGCTCGAGCGTCTCTAGCTCATCAAATTTTTTCCTGTACTCGTCGATCTTTCCGCAGATTTCATTGACCACATCCGAATCACCCTCCTGCAACCCCATCTCAAACAGCTCGGTATCGGCCTTGAGCTCGTTCATGAGGGTTTCGAAAGAGTCTATTCTCCGCCTGAGCCCGCTTATCTCACGGTTGGTTCTGGCAAGCAGCTCCTTGTCGCGCCAGTATTCTTCATCAAGGGTTTTCTGATGTAGCTCTGAAGCCCTTTTCTTCATCGTGACGACATCCACGGAATTATAAAGTACCGCAAGCATGTCGGTTATGTTCCTAAGCTCCCTCTGGCATTCGCGAAATTCCCGTTCGTCCAAGGTTCGGCCGCTCTCCCTTTCCTGTTGACCTCCGGCACATCAAGGAAAAATGCCGAGATCTTTCGTTTGTAATATACCCGCCCAGTCCCGACAAGTCGGGACTGGGTATTTTTTCACATAATGTTTTGCGCGCCTCATCTCCGAAACCCGGGACGGAGGTTTCGGGCGCGCTGTGATAATCCGTAGTATCCCATATAGTTTACAAAATTTGGTCAAGAAATTTAATTGATTTATGGCAATAATTATCTGTATGAAATCAAATTCCGAGTGCCCCGGGCGATAAATCGCTTTTTCAGATGATCGCAAAACGCGCATTCAAGCTCATCTGAATTATTGTACTCAACTTTGAAGACCGAGTGCCATACGCTTCCCGACTCCATGCACAGATACACGAAAATATCTCCTCCATATGAGCGTATCCGGTCAAGCATGAAGCGGTATGCCCGGATTCTGATCCCTTTGAGATATCTGAATTTACCGTCGGGTCCGGGGAACATCTCCTCAGTCGTCAGACTAAGACCCCGTGATGATCCGTGCACGGCCTCTTTAAAACCAGGACTGTGGCGAAAGCATCCCAGAGAAATCCAGGCGACCCTTCCCGGCTCGACGGCATGAAAAAGCCTGTCCAGAAGGGCCGTGTATTCCCTCTCCCAATCAGGATAAACGATGATCGGATCGAAATGAAACGCCACCAGGTACCCCGCCCGGCACGCGGCTGCGGCCGCCAGGAGGCGCTGCTCCAGGCCCGCGGCTCCGCCCTCATACATTTCTATGTTGCGCACGGTGCTCAGGCTCCATGAAAGCACCGTGTTCCCCTTGCAGGGTATGGAGAGAAGATGTTCGATATTGCACGATTTTGTCTTCAATTCCAGGAAAAGATTTTCATTCCGGGACGCGCTTCGAATCAAGGATTCGCCGGTTCCGGTGACCTGGTCAAACATCAGCGAATCGGTGAATTCCCCCGTCCCTATACGGACCACACCCCTGCGTGCCAGTGCATCCGCTTCGGACTTTGCTATTCCCTGGTTGACGAACTGGACGATGCCGTAGGAGTTGAGGTATGTGTTGAGGAAACAGTAGGCGCAGTCGTACAGGCAATTAAAACCCGTATTCATGACCATATAATTGCAGCAGATCATTCCAGGGGTGCCGGGGCAGCGCTGGATCAACCTGCCCATGAATCGTTTCAAGATCACCACCTCCTTTGAAGGCACGCCCGCCCTCCTCAACCGCTCTGCGGCCGATTCCGGGGACAGCGTGTCGTCGCATTCGATGAATTCCTTGCCGCTGAGTCCCATGAAATTACGGACCATGGGTTCGCCTGAATCCTTCTTCCGGTATACGATTATTTTTATGTCGTCGATGGTGCGCATCACTGTTTATTTCTTGACTTAATTGATCAGACGGCTCATTTTTTTCAATACAATAAAGTTAGAATAGTTCCCCTCCCTTGATGGGAGGGGTGAGGGGAGGGTGAACGTGGTATATGGTATACATAATCACCCCCACCCCAACCCTCCCCCGTCAAGGGGGAGGGAGTAAAAATATCAACAAAATTGATACGGTCGAATCATCTTTAAATAGTCCATTGGAGAAAACCATGGGATGCCTTTTCTGCAACATAATAAACGGGGAAACCCCTTCAACAAAGGTGTATGAGAACGACAAGGTCTTCGCCTTTGAAGATATACGGCCCCTTGCGCCGGTCCATGTGCTGATTGTTCCCAAGGTCCATGTCGAGAAAATCGAGGACATGGACGTCTCCAGCTGCTCCGTGATGTCCGATATGTTCCTTGCGGTAAAAGAGATTGCCAGGATGAAGGGGATCGATCAGATGGGGTACCGGCTGATCGTTAACAACGGGAAAGCAGGCGGCCAGGTCATCTGGCACATTCATCTGCATCTTCTCGGCGGAATGGAAAACTTGGGGCCCATGCTGGCTACCTGACCCTTCTTTTCTTCTTGATGCTTTGTAAAATTACCTTGTCGATTGAGCGCTCCGTTGCTTCCTCTATCGTAAACGTATAGCTATCATATGAAAAGCGGTCGCCTTTTTTCGGTATTTTTCCCATGCGGGAGGCGATAAACCCGGACAGGGTTTCGAACCCTTTTTTCTCAATCGGCACGTGGAACCTTTTCATGAAATATTCTATATCGAGCTTGCCGCTTACA
Organism: uncultured Leptospirales bacterium; assembly: GCA_964529965.1. Lineage (GTDB taxonomy): Bacteria > Spirochaetota > UBA4802 > UBA4802 > UBA5550 > RBG-16-49-21. Next base: position 28,745 of record CAZHAD010000012.1, read on the forward strand.
AGGTACCTCTCCCTCCCCAACTCGCTTATCAATTCCTCTTCGGACTGATCTCTCGAATGGATTTCCCCAACGATCTCCTCGGCGATGTCCTCATGCGTCACCATGCCGACGACCGCGCCGTATTCGTTGACGACACACACCATGGGGATGAGGTTCTCCAGCATCTCCGAGTAGAGCTCCACGATCTTTTTAGTCGTGGGAACATAATGGACCTTGTTCATGACCTCCTGGATGCGCTTGCAATTCCTGTTCGTGAGGATGTCTCGGTAAAAAACGTATCCGATGAGATTATCGACGCGGCCCTCGTACACCGGAATCCTCGAAAACCTCGTCCTTGCGAAGATATCGATCAGATCGCGGATGTCCTGTTGTAATTCAACGGACATGATGTCGATCGTCGGCGTCATGACCTCCCGCGCGGTGATGTCCCTGAATGAGAGTATCTCGGAGACATACACGTGATACTCCTCGTCGATGACTCCCTCCTGCTCCCCGATCTTGAACAACATATCGATCTCATCGCGCGATTTCAGGATGGTTCGTCCGGAATCGGTGATATGCGCGATTTTTTTAAGCGTGCCCGAAACGGCGAACCCGAACGCCGTCAGCGGCCTGAAGACGATCATCAGAAACGCCACCGGATACGAGCTGAGCATGAGAAAGCGTTCGGCGCGGGCGCGCGCAATGATCTTGGGAGACAGCTCGCACATCAGCAAAAAGACGATCGTCTGCACCGCCACCACGAGATACAGCGTCGGTTCGTCGACCGAGAATGCCTCCGTGGCCAGATAGGTGACAAAGGCCGCGGCAGAGATCTGGAAAATGCTGATGGCGATCTGGATCATGATGATGGCATTTTCAATGTTGTCGAGTATGGCGAGGGAGCGTCGCGCGCTCCTGCTCCCCGTCCTCGACATATCCTCAAGATGGATCCTGTCCGAGGTCAGGAGGGCGGTCTCGACTCCCGAAAAGAAGAAAAGGATGATCATGATCATGACGATAGAGACCGCGTATAACATATAATGTGATATTACCAGCATCATCGCTCAGGGCCCTCTGGTTGGATCCTCTGGATCACCTCCACGGTCTCGATCTTGTTCTTTTTGATGTATCTGACCCGGAGAATGTACTTGGTGGTCCTGAGCTCCTCACCCCTTTTGGGGATGTAGGAGATCTTCTCTATGATATATCCGCCGATTGAATCCGCATTCCGGCTTTCAAGCTGCTCCCCGAAAATATAATTAAAATCTTCTATCTGCATCTCCCCGGAGATTATCGACACATTGCCGTCGACCTTTCTAATGTCATGCTTGGAATCATCCTCCCATTTCGTTATTTCCCTGCCCATGAGCTCGGAGAGGATCTTGTTCAGGGTGACCACTCCCGCCGTGCCCCCGTATTCGTCGAGCACGATGGCTATCTGAATCCCGCCTGAAAGAAAGTCGTTCAGCAGGTCATGGAGCTCCCGCGATGCCGGGAAAAAATGAATCTCCTGTATGAAACGGTTTATGTTTCGCGCCTTTTTATGCCCCAGAAAATAGGGAATGAGCTCCCGGGAATCCACGACTCCGATGACGTGGTCAAGGTCGTGCCGGTAAACGGGGATTCTGATAACCCGCGCATCGAGGAAGATATCCCGTGCCTTTTTAATCGTCACGCCGTAGGGGATGAATACCGCGCTGCTTCGCGGATACATGATGTTAGAGGCGTCTTTTTTTGAAAACCTGATGACATTGTTAATGAACCTCCCCTCCCCCTCCGCGATAATGCCCAGCTGCTCTCCCATCCTGACCGCCGTGCCAAGCTCGTCCTTGGTGATCTTTCTCGGCGTGAGCTTGAGATCGAATAGCCTCATCATGCCGTCGGTGAACAGGAGAAGCAAAAAGCGGACCGGAAATATCAGGACGTGAAAAAACTGTAAAACGGGGAGTATGTTTTTTGAAGACGTCTCATATGAATTCAGGGCGATTATCTTCGGGGAGATCTCGCAGAAAATGATAACCAGTGGGGTGATCACCGCTATGGATATGATATGGCCCCAGTCGTGCCATACGTTGAGAAAAAGCTCGGTGGAAACCGTGGAGAAGATCAGGTTCGCAAAGAGATTTCCCGTCAATATCGTGATGAGGACCTTCTGGGGCTCCTTCATCAATTTGTATATGGAGCGCTCCTTCCTGTCGCCCGAAATGGAAAAACGGTGTATGTCTGATTTTGTCAGGGAAAACAGCGCGCTTTCGGATCCTGAAAAAAACGCCGACAGGATAAAACAGAGGACAAGCACCGCGATTTCAAAAGCAAATTGATCCATACAATTGACGGGTTTACTTGTCCATATCCAATTTTATGTTAAATTCATATTCTTTCACCGTTTGATTTCCCGCATAATCTGATGCGCTGATTCTGAATTCATTCTTCCCTTCCGCATACACCAGACCCTCGATCTTGTAGTAGCCCTTGCGGTCAAATATATCGTCAAACCCCCTGCCCCCGACGTTTAAACGGCCGTTTGAAAAGACGAGAATGTCGCATTTATAGTCTAGGACCTTCCTCCCGTTGAAATCCACCGTGAGACGGTAAATCCCCAGGTTCTCGCGTCCGCTGGCGGAGTCGACGATTCTGACCAGCAGGGGATAATTCCTGGTAAGGCGCAAATTGGCTCCGTTCCTCACGATCACATATTTGTCCCCGATTTTAAACGCAATCTCCCTGATCTCGGGAGGCATTTTGTCCGGCAAGGGGGGAAGCATCGTATAGGGATTTATCGAGCTTCTCTCCTTGATGTTGAGGATCGAGAAGTGCAGGTGCCGGTTTAATGAATGCCCGGTATCACCCATCGTGCCGAGCGGATCCCTGTCGGTGTATACGGTTCGGAAGGGAGAACCGCTTTCAAGGTGCATATAGATCGAGTAAAGGCCGTTGCGGTGTTTCAATATCTTATAGTTGCCGCCTCCGGGATAATTCTCAAGAGGGAAGAGGGCCTTGTCCCAGTAAAAAAGGAGCGTGCCTGACTCCACCGGGTAAACGCGGGTTTCCGCGGAAACTATGTCAATCCCGTCGTGAAAATGATCCCATCGCGATTCGCAGAATGTTGAGGTCACCCTCCCGTGTTCGACCGGCCACCGGAATGAAATGAGCGAAAACGCGGCGATAATCAGGAGAGCATATAATTCAATTTTTGGCCTCATTGTTATTTCCCTTTCGCTTTTCTTTGTCCGCGTTTTCGGTATTTTCCGCATGCACGTGCAGGTGGCAGTAACGGCCCGGTTCGGATCCGGAATAATAAAGCTCGCGGGAAACCCGGGGGCATTCGCCGTTTCTGCCCGCCACCTCCCCCGAATCGAGGCATATCGTCTCGGCCGATACGCCCTGGTCGGGGATTTTAAAATCGGGCGGAGGATCGCCCTTGTCAATGCCGGTAATATAATCGACCCAAACCGGAGCGGCGAGGGAGGCTGCGGCCCTTCCCCAGCCGAGGGAAATCGAGCCCTCCTTGTTCCCGATCCATACCGCGGTGACCGATCGGGATGTGTATCCGACAAACCACGCATCATTATAATTCGTGGTCGTGCCGGTCTTGCCCGCGATCTGAAAATCTATTTTTTTGCCGCGTACCGCTCCGTACGCGGTCCCCCCCTCTTCAAAAACGGCCCTGAGCATATGCACGGTTATCGCGCAGGCGACCGGATCGATGATTTTTCCGAGCTCCCTTCTCCTCTCCTCAACGAGCAACGACACCTCCTCCTCGTTGTTCCACACGACATTGTCATTATAATCCTTAACCATCCTGATGCCGTACGGCTTCACGTATTCGCCGCCGTTCTCGATCGTGGCATGAAGGACGCAATTCTCAAGCGGCGAGATTTCGTAGCTTCCCAAAGCGAGGGAGAGCGTCCTTCCGAACCGCTCGCTCACCTCCGCATCGGACAGGTACAGCGCCTTCTTCAGTATCTTCATGATTCCACCGTAGCCGGTCTTGTCAAGTATCTTAACCGCGACCACGTTGATCGATTTCTTCAGGGCTTCCCTGACGATCACCTCGCCTGCATACTTTCCGTCATAATTTCGCGGGGTATAGCCTCCCTTGAACGTCGTCTCCGCATCGTCGAACACGGTCGATGGGGTGATGTCCCTGGCCTCGATCGCCGCGGCATAGACCACCGGCTTGAATGACGAGCCCGGCTGCCGCCTGATCTGTACCACATTGTCGTTCTGGTTCTTTGAAGAAAACTCATACCCGCCCACATAGGCGAGTATCTCACCCGTATCGGGGTCGATGGAAACAAGGCCCCCCTCGATGTTCCCGGCCTTTTCCATCTCCTTTTCAGCCCGTGTCCTGTTTCTCATCCTTTGAGAAAGCTGGATATGATAATTGCGCTGCCTCTCGATTCCCGCCTTCATGGACCTGATCGCCGCGTCCTCCTTGGCCGCGTCGATCGTCGTGTACACCTTGAGCCCGCCCTTCTTGACTGTGTCCTCGCCGAACTTCTCGACCAGAATCCGGCGTATGCCCTCATTGAAAAAAGGCGCCCTGTTGATCCGGTACGAGCTGTAGACGAAATTTCCGATAAGTGAGGATTTCGCCCTGCCCGCCTCGTCGAAGCTGAATTCCCATTTCGACAGGAATCCCTCGAACATCGAAGCCGCCCTGCCCCTTCCCACGTATCCGGCATCGACGAGGGACTCGAGGATGCGCCTCGTCTTTTTGACCGAGGCGTCCAGGTCTGTGAGGGGCGAATAGATCTTCGGGTTCGAAATGGTGGCGACGATCATCGCGCATTCAACGATCGAGAGCTCCCTGACCGACGTACCGAAAAACATCTTTGCCGCGGATTCCACGCCATAGGCCCCGTTTCCGAAATAGATGAGATTCAGGTACATGGATAAAATGTCCTGCTTGTCGTACCGTTTCTCGATCTCCCGCGCGCAGAACGACTCATATATCTTCCGCTTGAGGTTTCTCTCCATGTCGGTGAAGAGAACCTTGGCGAGCTGCTGGGTAATGGTGCTCCCTCCCTGCACCACGCGCAGGTGTATGAGGTTCACCAGAAAAGCCCTGAATATTCCCTTATAGCTGATCCCCCGGTGGTGGTAAAAATCCCTGTCCTCGCTTGCGATCACCGCCTTGACGAGCCACGCTGGTATGAAATCATAGGGTACGATCTCCCTTTTCTGCTCGAAGAATTCACCGATGATCTCTCCGTTCCGGTCGTAAATCCTCGTGGGGATATCCACTACCTTGGCGCCGAGGTCCACGCTGCTGTAGGTGTAGGTGTAGCCCTTCCGCAATTCCTCCGTCCGGTCGATAAGCTGTTTGTATTTGGCGAGCTTTTTCAGGGCGCCGTCCCTGTCATGCTGCCACATGAAAAATATCACCAGCACGTAGGAGACCACCACGACCGCAAGCCCTGCCGGAGCATACAGGAAAACAATCTTTTTATGGGTTCCGACCCAGGAGAATATATTTCGCAGAATTTGTAATATCGCCATGTTCGTTGTCTCCTTATCGCCTCATCCCCTTTTCATCCACGTTGTTAGATGAAATTAGGCCCCTACCGAGAAGAGCAGGGGACCGTTGACGATGAATCGATTTCAGCATATCGCCTGCCCGAGAGCTGGCCGCAGGCACCGGCAATGTCGCTGCCGAGGCTCTTCCTGAGAGTGATCGGAATGTTCATGATCTCGAGCTCCTTCACAAACCGGGCGATTCCCTCCTCATCGGGCCTGCGGTAGCCGTGAGAGCCCTCGTTCAGGGGGACGAGGTTCAGCTTGATGCGGGTGTATTTGAACATTTTTTTCAGACGCCTTGCGTCTTCAGATGAGATGTTATCCTCACGCATGACGTATACGATCGTGAGCCTGTTTCTCGAGGCGGGAAATTTCTCATTGAGAAGCCGGGCGATCTCCGCAAAGGGATACCTGGCCTCGACCGGCATGACCCGCGCCCGTTTTTCAGACAGGGTGTCGTTGAGCGAGATCGCCAGGTTATAGGGCCTCTCTTCGTCGATGAACCTCTCGATCGCGTCCTTGATGCCCGAGGTGGAGATTGTTATCTTTCTCACTGACATGTGGAACCCGAACGTATAGTTCATGATATCGGCGGACTTGAGCACGTTGTCGTAATTCAAAAACGGTTCGCCCATTCCCATAAATACCACGTTGTTGTTGCGACGTCCGGACAGCCTCCGCACGAGGCAGAGCTGGTCGAGGATTTCCGCGGGATCCAGGTTTCTGATGAAACCGATCCGAGCCGTCTCGCAGAACCCGCAGCCCATGGCGCATCCGACCTGGCTCGACAGGCATACCGTGAGCCTTCCCTCGTCGGACCCCTTGTTACGTATGAGCACGGATTCGATATAATGGCCGTCCCGGGTCTTAAAAAGATATTTCTCGGTATGATCGAGAGGGGATATCCGCCTCTCCACCGGCTCGAGCGCGCCGACGGAAAAATTTTCATCGAGAATATTGCGGAGCTCTTTGGAGAAATTCGTCATCTCATGAAAAGAGCCCACGTTCTTCTCATAGAGCCAGTTCACGAGCTGCTTCCCCCGAAAGTCCCTTTCGCCGATCGAGCGGAAAAACTCATCAATCTCGTCTATTGAATGATTTTTTATTAACTTCTTTTCCATTTCGGCAATAATGATGCGATCGGCATATTAGACTCTGAGTCGGCATTCCCGCATGGGTTACATGAAAACACACAGAGTGTGCAACAGAAGCCAAATCATGGGAACCGATCACCCGTCGGCAATTAAAACTTCATCATGCGCGGCTTTCCGTTCGGCATCTCCATGTATCCCTGGGCCATGTAAACCAGCGCCCGATCAAAATAGAGCGTCACCCTGTTGTTCAGCACGAGCGCCTCCATGTAATCGGTCTTATCGTCATACATCTTATCCATTACGAAGAGCCAGATATGCCTCCTCTGGAGAATAAGCCCCTTGATCACCTGCGGCAGGGGTATGCCCATTTCAAAGCGCTCTCTCCCGAATTTGACGTACCGCTCTTCTATTTTATTCTTTGGGAACTCACGCGATATCCATTTTGACAGGTCCTTGTAGATCATCTCGCTGAACTGGTATATTTTTTCACGGTCGACGGTTCGATAGGAGTCGGTCTCCGGATGGCGCAGGAGATCGTTCATGAAAATCTCGATAAGGGTGGTGTAATTTTCCTCAATCAGCCTCACGAACCTGTTTGAAAGGATATTTTCTTTTCTTATCACATGCCGCATGATTACACTCCTATGGATCGAACGCTGCGCCGCTCAGCCGACTCCTGAATTTCCGCCGCCCCTCCGTAGAACGCGACCGCGCCCTTCCGCCAACGCGGTGCGGTGTATCGTGAGGTCACCTCCGCATACGGGGCACGCCTTTATCTCATCCCTGACCGGATACGGCCTGCCGCAATAGGGGCATCGTGAGACGATCGGATCCGAGCCCGGCGCGACCTGGATGCCGTCTTTTTTCCCCGCCGGATCCGTGTCCTTTTTTCTCTTCTTGAATCTGAATTTCACCTTTTCGCCCCATGATTCAACGGGATGAAATTAATTTCACATAACTCTCCTCGCACACAGGAACTGCCTCAAAAATAATATAATGCTTTCGCAAAGCTGCGAAGATTGTCGGCTCCGCATCTTGGCGAGATCTTCTTTTTGAACAGTCCCAAGCTGCCGGAAAGCTCATGAAGATATTATTCCCAGATGGTCGTATGCGGCAAGCAGATTTTCCGAAAGTCACGCACCTCTCACCTGATCAGCCCAGCGTAAAATAAAAGCTCGCTCCCCTTCCGGGCTCGCTCTCCGCCCAGATATCCCCGCCGTGGCGTCGGACTATCCGCTGGACGGTAGGGATTCCCAAGCCCGTGCCAGGGAATTCGTCGCTCCTGTGGAGACGCTGAAAAGGGACAAATAGCTTGGACGCATAGACCATGTCAAAACCGGCTCCGTTGTCCCTGACGAAATACACCTGTTTTCCTTCAGTCAAAACCGCGCCGAACTCGATTCGGGCCTTTTCACACCTGCCGGTGAATTTCCATGCATTGTCGAGCAGGTTGTACAGAAGGGTTCGCAGCAACGCGGGATCTCCCTTCGCCGACATTCCAGGCTCGATAATGACGTCGGCATCCCGTTCGGGCTGTCCCCTGCGCAACTCATGCTCAATTGACAGGGCGATTTCGCTCAGGTCGACCTTTTCGCGGCGCATCTCGCTCCGGGTTACGCGCGAAAGCTGGAGGAGCGCATCGATAAGCTCGGACATGCGCAGGGCCTCGGAGCTTACGGTATCGAGATATGCGCGCGCCTCCGTGCCGAGACTCGGGCCGTAATCCTCCACCAGAGCCTTGCTCCATCCTACTATGCCGCGAAGCGGTGCGCGTAAATCGTGGGACACCGAGTAGGCGAAACTCTCAAGCTCACTGTTGGAGGCGACGAGCTCGGCCGTGCGCTCCCTGACGCGCTGTTCGAGCCCGGTGTTGAGCCTCTGTATCTCCTCCTCCGCCCGCCTCCGCTCGGTGATGTCGAAAAATATGGTCGCGAACCGGTCCTTCCCGATCGTGGACGCGGAAATATAGAAAAATTTTTCCATGGGGGGATAATAGGTTTCAAAATAGCAGGGGATGCCCGTTTCAACCACTCTTGAATATTCGGCAAGATATGGCGGCTCGGGAATGCCGTATGCCTCGGTAGCGAGCTTGCCTGCCACCTCTTCGCGCTTCAGGTTCAAGATCGTCTCATACCTGGAGTTGACCTCAAGAATCTCATAATTGACCGGGGCCCCGCTTTCATCATAGATGAGGCGGTGCAGGCTGACCCCTTCCGACATCACCTCGAACAATGCGCTGAAGCGGGCTTCGCTCTCCTTCAGGGCGCGTTCGGCCAGGATCCGCTCCGTGATATCCATACCGAATGAGATCGTGCCCGATATCCGGCCATGGTCGGTCATCTCGTTGTTCCGCCAGACGATATAGCGCTCCATCCCCGATTTTGTCACTATTGGATTCTCGAACCGCTTCGGCAACCCCCCGGACAGCAGGCGCTGGAATTCCTCCCATACACCGGGATAGCGTGTCTTCGGCACCAGAACCTCGAACCAGTTACGGCCAAGAAGCTCTTCCCTGGAATATCCGGTTAACTCTTCAGCGGCTTGGTTGAAAATCGTGATGCCGCCCGCCGTGTCGAGGCCGATGATCATGGTGGTGGCGGTCTGAATCAGGTTCTCGGCAAAATCCTTCGAGGATTTCAGGGCCGTCTCAGCCCTCTTGCGCTCCGTGATGTCACGGACGATCGCCCATATTCCCGTCGGATTCCCTGCATCATCCCGTATCAGCAGGCTCCTCCATTCCACCGGGATAATGGTTCCGTCCTTCCTGATATATTCTTTTTCATAGATTTCCGAATAACCTTTGGGCAGGACCTGATCCTTGACTATTCCCTCCTCGAACGAGTGCCATTTTTCGGGAGTTAGTTCCTTGTTGGTGAGGGTCCCGATCTCCCCGTCATTATACCCGATCATTTT
>CAZHAD010000012.1:38356-44141 GCA_964529965.1 uncultured Leptospirales bacterium
TATTCATAAACCATTCTCATAGATGGTTCGTATAAAACATATAACATTAATCGCTGGTTTTCAAATAATTTTGCCGGTTGATTACGATGATTTCCCTGCCGATTGGATTCCGATGAAGCAAGCTCACGGATATCAGACGAATCCAGAACGAATTCTAAAAATTCCTTTCAAAGTACAACCTATTTCTTTCTGTTTCTGATCCGTTTTATCACGAATACGGCTGCGCTTATGCAGAGTAAGAGGGCGATGAGCACAAGCTCCATCCACTTCATATGGCGAAGCACCGTTTCAAACGCCCTGCCGAAGATATATCCCAGCACGCCCAGAGCCGTGGCCCATACCGCGGCGCTGATGATATTCAGGATAACAAATTTACGCATCGTGACATTGCTGAGGCCTATGGCGAAAGGCGCGACGGTGCGGAGGCCGTACATAAAGCGGAATATGAGGATGATGAACGTACCGTATCGGTCCATGAGTGCCTGGAAACGTGCGGTGCGCTTTTCCCAATTTTTGAATTTCACTAAAATTGAAAGGCCCTTGTATCTGCCGAGCAGAAAATAGAGCTGGTCTCCGAACAGGCTTCCCAGAAATGCGGCGAGAATGACGTATTGAAGGCTGAGATATCCCCTGTCCGCCGCAAAACCTCCGATGATGAGAATCGTTTCCCCTTCCAGAAAGGTCCCCAAGAATATTGCCGGATACCCGAAATCCATGACGGCCGATTCGAGCGTCATGATATTTTGATCCCTTGAGACCGGCTTTGAAAGACCCTTCCGATGATCGATGCGGCCGTGATCCCGTTGTCCTTCGCTTCGGTGCAGAACTGCTTCGCATCGCTCTCCTGCATGGCGATCAGAAGCCCTCCCGAGGTCTGGGGATCGAACATCAGGTCCGCGATTTCAAGCCGCACCGAGCCGCTTACCGAGCAAAGCCCTTCTGTGAAATTCCTGTTCTTGTACAATCCGTCGGGAATCAAGCCCTGGGAGGCCGCGTCCGAGGCCCCGTCCAGCAGCGGCACGCTTGCCGAGTTAACCTCGACCGCCATCGCGTTTTCTCCAAGCATCTCACGCAAATGGCCCGCAAGGCCGAACCCGGTAACGTCCGTGCATGCATGGGGATCGTGCCGGAGCATGATTTCCGAAGCCCGCCGGTTCAGCGTGGCCATGGATTCGATAAATGCAGCCATTACGCCCTCATCGAGCACGCCGGCCTTGAGCGCGGTGGCCATCACGCCGGTGCCCAGTGGTTTGGTCAGCACCAGGAGGTCTCCGTCCCTGATCGTATCGTTGCGGATTATTCCGTCAGGCCGCACGGTGCCGGTCACCGAGAGGCCGTACTTCAGCTCGGGGTCGTTGATGCTGTGCCCTCCCAGCAGCTGCACGCCGGCTTCTTCAAGCACGGCGAGGCCCCCCTTCAGGATCTCCCGGAGTACGTCGAGCGTGAATTTCCCCGTAGGAAAGCATACGATGTTCAGCGCGGTGATCGGCCTCCCTCCCATCGCGTACACGTCGGACAGGCTGTTGCACGCGGCGATCCTTCCGAAGGTGAACGGGTCATCGACCACGGGAGTAATGAAATCCACGGTCTGGACCAGCGCCGCGGCTTCGGACATCAGGTAGACCCCGGCATCATCGCTCGTTTCCATGCCCACCAGCACGTTCCCGTCAGAGGGAACGGAGATGCTTTTCATGACAGTCAACAGGTCCGCCGGACCTATTTTTGCGGCTCAACCGGAGCTGGTTACCGATTCCGTCAGACGCTCTGTATTGAGCTTTTTAATGTCGCAATTATCGCTCATAAACCTTTTTGCACACCCCCTTTTATGCAATGCTACCCCTTTCATCTCTTCCTGTAAAGATAAAATAAGGGAGAGTGAATTTAATTCGAAGCCCGGACTCTTCCGGGTCTGCTCCTGTCCCCATTTTATTTTTAATTATCATTCTTCTTTCTTCATGAATTTTATCAATACTTGTAATTATTCAGGTATCATAAAAAATGGAACCGACGACTGACGCAGATGAACAGAGATTGAGCACCAAAGCTAAATGTATGTTGACTTATTACTTCGAGAAAGCCTAAGGTAAAAAACGCGTTGTAAACAATCTCTGCATCTGTGTTTATCGGCGTTAATCGGCGGTTACTTGCCGGCGGGCCGAGAGGATGAGGGTAAAATGATAAAATTGAGCGGCCGGAAAGAAAAACATGCATCGCTTTTGTATAAGGCGTGTGTTATCCTGACTGTGCTGCTCATACCGGTCCAAGGCGTTACCGGGGCGGCGCTGAAGCCTCTCTTCATACAGGTTCACCCGACAAACCCGATTTCGAATATTTCACAGCAGGATCTCACGAATCTGCTCGCGGGCCGGGTGCTTAATTTTACCCAGATCGGCGGGACAAACGAGCCGATCCGTTTTTTCGCCGATCCGAATATTGCCGATGCATTGAAAAAATCATTCCCCGCATTAAAGTTCGAAGCCCGCACTTTTGACGATGAGAAGGTCATGTCGAACAGGCGGTTTCTCGGCTTGAGCGACCTTCGCGGCCTGCGGCCGTTTCTTAAGACCGTATATATCGAACGAACCCTCCCCTGGGGAAGAATAAAGCGCGACCGCACACTGGCGCGGCCGGGCCCGTATCCGTTTGTCATGGATGGCGCCGAGGCATGGGAGCCGAGGATGCACCTGTCCGTCATACAGACCGGGGTGACTGCAATGACCAGGATGTTTATACACGCAGTGGAAAAATCAGGCGACCTTCTCTACCCCATACGGCACACGAAAAAAATCACGGAGCAGGCGGACCTGGCGATGACCTCCAACGAGGTGTCCTTCCTGGAGCCCTGCCCCTTTCCGCTGAAGAACAATCTTATCTTCTGCTCTCCGAAGCGGTATTTCACGATACTCTTAAAATCAGGTTTCGACGTGATAGAGCTCACGGGGAACCACAACAACGACTTCGGCGCGCGGTACAATACCGGAACGATCGAGATGATGGAGCATGCGGGCATGGTCTATTTCGGAGGCGGGAGGAACAAACGGGCCGCCGAGTCGGTGCGGTATGTCACCGCCAAGGGGACGACTATCGCCTTTGTCGGCTTTAACGAATGCGGTCCCGAGATCGCATGGGCAAACGATACGCAGCCGGGTGCCGCGCGCCTGTCACGTGAGCTTTTTGTCAGGTCCGTCCGCGAGGCGGCGAAAAAGGCCGATGTCGTATTCGTAACGGTCCAATGGTGCAACGAGAACAATCCGTTGCCCGGGAAAAAGCAGATAGATTATTTTCACACCGCGGCGGACCTGGGCGCGACCATAATCGTGTCGTCATCCGCTCACAGGCCCATGGGGCTTGAGTTTTATCGCGGCAGGTTCATCTCATACGGATTGGGGAATTTCCTCTTTGACCAGATGCAGAGCGAAAGCCACAGGAGCGGATTGATCGCCCGCCACCACCTGTACAAGGGAAGGCATATCGCCACTGAGCTCATCCCCTATATGATATACGACTATTCCCAGCCTCGGATCATCTCCGGAAGCAGGGAGAGGAAGCTTATGCAGGAGGTCTTCAGATACAGCATCGGGCCCGCTTTCCGGTAGACCCGCCTACTGTTGAATCTTTTCCGCGATCATCAGGTTCGATTTCTTCGGCACGAAGCCGTATCCGAAGCTGAACGGAAGAAGACCAGCCGATTCCCCCTTCATCGCCTCATCGAGGTCCCGCTGGAACCTGTGGGAAAAAATTTCAAGCACCCTGTACCTCCCGTACAGTGAAACCCTCCATTCAGAAGGGGGAAAATACCTGTAGGGTATGCCGCTGTCTTCCTGAATGATGCACCTGCTGCACGCCAGAAGATAGGAACGCATGATCTTGAAATTGTCATAGCTGAGCAGGTACGATGCCGATTTTATGAGGGTGGAGAAGTTCTTCTGCCTGCTCAGGAATGAAGAAAAACCCAGCAGGCGAGAAAGAGACCGGTCTGACAGGTCCGCGCTGATATAACTGGCGTTCTGCACGGGAGAATCGGGGTTTTTCCTGAAAATAAATTCAACGCCTCTCGTTATTTTTGCCTCGGATTTCGGAGGATTGTACGCCAAAACGCCTGAACCGCTGATATAAATCTTTCTAACGTCCAGGATATCATATCCGTACCGCGCAAGAAAGAACATCATGATTCCGGTGATGTTGCTGCATGCGTCGCTTTCGAAATCCGTCATCATCTCGCTCGTGCGGAACAAGTTGAGCTTGAGAATGGTCCTGAGGGCGTATTTTATTCTCCATAATCCGGCATACACATCCGCGCCCCTATAGTGGAGCGGATCGGGTACGTTGCCCGGAGGCTCGAGTCCGATCATGATAAAGCGTTCGGAAGCGGGGAAAAAAGCCAGCGCATTAAGTATATCGGGTCCGCTGAAGGGATACATCACCGTGCCGGGGCATATCCCCGGCATGTGGGCCTCCCTCCACTTCTCAATGTTCTCCAGGTTGCGGGTACGGCATTGCTCCCATATTTTGCCGATCTGTTTACTGTAGGATTCGTACCGCCGGTCCTGGGTGAGCGGATACAGCGCGGTGCCCGGGTCAAGAGCGGCCCCGGCGAGAAATGCGGCGGTTTCATTAAGATACCTGGAATTCTTGTACACCGATTCGGTGTCTGACTTCGATTTTATACGCCTGTCCGTGCAATGCACGAATGACAGGGCCACCGCCAGTGTGGCAATTACCGGGATGAGCCTATTTTTCATGTCTGATCTTCCTCGTTGAATTTGTTCTTATACGCCTGACCGAGACCGGCCCCAGCACTCCGAACCTGTTCATTGTTCTGGCGCGCACGATATTTGTTCCTGAATGCAGCTTCATCCTAAACCGCGATCCCTTAACCCTCCAATCCGCATGATTGATGCTGACAAGATATCCCATGAAGTTGGGGGTGTAATTATATCTGCCGAATGCGTCGAGTTTCACCTCCGCCCTACCCGGATGAAATCCCTTCCGTCCTTCTCCGGGCTGTGATATCGTTATATCGACCCTGTTGAGATCGTGGAACAGGAGCCTCGGCTTCAGACGCTTCCCTTTTTCGAAGATATCGTCGATTTTATCCTTACGTGCAACACTGCCCCGGATAACGTAGACCGGGTCCCATAAATTCATTCCGGACCGCTTCTTAAATGAAAAAAAATCGTTCCTGCCGAGTATGGCGATATCATGCGTGTAGCTCAGCCAGGTCCGGTCGATGGGGAGATATTTCCAGATGTCGCTGCCGCCGCCTATGATGGGCAGATCGCGCATCCGGTATCTTTTCGCCCTTCGGCCGGCTCCGAAAACATACACGATATGTCTTCCCCTGTTCCTGTACCATTCCCTCCTGATCTCATATATCGAGAGGGGAACGCCGCGCATCTCCATATGGATGTTCCAGGTTGGATCGATGTACACCCACTTCCGATACTGGTTCGACCATATATCGTTTCCCGCATGCTCCTCATTCGTCGGCTTTCTCAAAAATACGTACCGTGCGGTCCACCCCATGCTCACGGCGCAGAGCATATACACCGCCGCGATATTGGTGCATAGGAAGGGATACCCCTCCCGTGCCCTGCGGAGAATATTGATTGCATTCAGATCGTCCGAGTCATTAAAGTTCAGTGCATAGGGTATGTGGGCGTACACCCAATCCTTCAGCATGATCATCTTTTCAAACTCGCCGTTTCCGCGTGAAACGAAGGTATCAAAATCGAACTCATGCAGCAATTGTGAAAGCTCAGGCGTGCCCGCGGATTCATGATAG
>CAZHAD010000012.1:44241-51152 GCA_964529965.1 uncultured Leptospirales bacterium
GCTCTCCTCGTCTTGACCATACAAGGACCGATCGACCAAAATGCCGCCTGCGGCCCGCGCAGGAATTTTCAGAAACCTCGAGAGTGCGACGAAGCCGAGCGTCTTGCCATACGCGTCCCCCCTGCCCTTGAAAAGACACTCGCTCGCCTTCGACCACCTCGGTTCATTTCCCCGGCATGAGACCGCTTTGTCGATATAGTCGCGTACGGCCAGTATGCGTGCGACATACGGCCCGTCAGCCTGAATCCTCGTTGAATGGGACCTGACAACATAGTTCGAGGTGTCGAAATGCTGGGTCTCTTGTAAAAAGTCCTTGCGGACCTCGCCGGGTATATCCTTCGAAACCGCCGTATATCTCTTATCCAGGGTGTACGCGGCGGCGCAGGTAAGCATGTCGAACCTGAGTACCGCGCGCACGCCGCCTCTCGCACGCCGCCACGAAACGTGCGCCCATCTGTTGCCGTATTTATCCGTGACCGTCTCACGAGGGTCTGGCTCAACCGCGATCCTGCGCACGTTTTGGAATCTGCGGTTCATCGGATAAGGGATCCAGAGGTCGGCGTCGAAGGGATTGGGCCTGCGGCTTATGAGGGGAAAGGTTATTTCCAGTCTTCGGACGGCCGGATTTGCGAGTATGAGGCCCTTGGAGGGCAGGACGATCATGGGGTACACGCACGCTCCGCCGTTGCGTCTTTCCATCATGTACACGTGCTTTTCGGTCGCCGCAAAACCGAGAGGCTCCGCATCGATGAAATTCATCTTGTTTTTCAGCCCGGTTTTAAGATTGATGACGAGCAGCCAGCGGTCCGCATATGTGTCGAAATCCTGCTGGCATGCGATCAGGCTCCCGCGGAAAAAGGCGATTGCGGGAATAATGCCGCCGAAAGAAAAAAGCCTGGACGGGGTCCCGGCTGCGGGATTGAACGCATATATGTCCGTTCCCTGTTTTGAATGAACGGTGAACATGAAGCTGCCGCGGGCGAACGCGAGGCCGTTGATGTCACCTTCGGGCAGGGAACGGAGGCCGATATTTTCAACCCCGACCCCCTGGGGGGAAAGCCTTCTCAGGAAGTATTTCTTCGACCCGCTCAGTATCCAGATAGATCTTGAGTCTGAAGCGATCGCCTCTGCCGAGAGTCTTCCAATCCCCCAGATTGCCCGGATCCTGCCCGTATCGCGCCTGATGACGAATATCGCATCCGTGATGAGATTAAAATTCTTGACCAGGAGGTATAGATTTTCACCCTGTATGGCAATGCCTTTTAAGCTCCCCTTAATGGGAGGAATTTGCATACTCGCGGTCTCATCATCGAATATGGTTTTAAGGCAGCTCTCCCCGCAGTCCTTCCATTCGAGCCCGGGGTCTGCAGATTTTGTTCTCTCAGGCCCCGGTATCTTTTTTTTACCCTTCACGCGCTGCGGTGAATATTTCGATTTCGCCGGTCTCGGATTCGGGTCAGCATGGAGCGGAAAAACAATAACAATACAAATCAGGATCGCGTATCGGTATCGGGTCATATACGTTCTTGATGCCAGGTTATGGATTATCGGTGATACATACAACGATTAATCGTTGATAAAGTCAACATAATAGTATCATTCCCGCTGCTTTTGCATGAAATGCTCATCGGAATCCGAACAGAGCGACGATACAGGCTGAAATGCTCAGGATAACGTTCAACGCGAGCGCGCCCTGCACGCCGAGCAGGGGCAGCACGATAACCACGGTCATAAGGGATCCGATTATGGCCCCGAGATGGTCCATCGAATCGAGAATCGAGGCCCTGGCAAAATATTCGGGGCCACCGCTCGCGGTAAACAGAAGCGGGAAGACCGCGCCGCACAGGAAGGAGAATAAGGGGATGAGTGCCCAGTAAAGAAGTCCCGCCCCTGCCGCTGCACCCGCAAAGATCAGGGCGAGCACTGCCGCAACCGCCATGAAAATCAGGGGAAGCCCCGGGTAGCGCCTTTTATTAAATGCCAGGCAGCCGAGCGCGAGCCCCAGCA
Organism: uncultured Leptospirales bacterium; assembly: GCA_964529965.1. GTDB lineage: Bacteria > Spirochaetota > UBA4802 > UBA4802 > UBA5550 > RBG-16-49-21. Next base: position 46,249 of record CAZHAD010000012.1, read on the forward strand.
TATAAAGCGCGCTGATGACCGATATCCGGTGGTACACGATGCCCTGGGAATTCTGGTAAATCAGGATTAAAAGAATAATGGTGGAGATGCTGACCACGCCGGTGATATACATGAAAAAGCCGTTGAGCACGGCCCGTGGGCCGTTTTTTCTCCGGATGTCCCAGAAGGCGGCACCGGTCAGAATGAGCATGAGCACGGGAAAAAATATAAAATCGCGCAGCAGGGCATGCAGAGCAGACTGCTCCCTGAATGCGGTGAAAACGATGTTCTTCCAGTACGCACCCGGTTTGAGGTCCCTGTTGGCGGCATCTGCGTGCGCGAACGGCGCGATCGCGCGGTCGAAATACTCAAGCTGCGTGCGTTCGAAAAACATCCTGAGCTCATCTGGAGAATAGTTGTCCGCGATCTCCTTCTCGAATCCCCCCCTTCTCAGGGAGTCGGACCGGCCGTATGCGGACACGAGCGCTTCCGCGCTCCCGGGGAGGACGCCTTCGCGCCGCGCGCCGATCAGGTACATGGTTTGTCCCGAGGTTTTCATGTGGACGGGGAACTCGCCTGAAAAAGCGGCGTAAATAGAAGCCACATAATCGCGCAGGTCATTCGACATGTAGTTGCTGAACCCGTGCAGGCCGGTCATGAATATGCCCCGGCCCGTCAAATGGCTCCTGCACATGGAGAAAAACTCCCTGGTATAAAACCGGTTGAGCATGATATTGTCCGGCGGCGGGGGAATGCTTATGATCATATCAAACTTTTTACCGCTGTTCTTGAAATAGTGCCTCAGGTCGAGGCCGGATACCGAAAGCCTGGTTTCGTCCGGCGGGCCATAATAGGCGTCCGCGAAAGGTCTGAGTATCGGCCAAAGTCCGGGGTCCGGCTCGAAGTAATACAGCCTGCCGATATCCGCCCTCAGGAGGTTGTGTAAAAGCGATCCGGGGCCGGAACCGAGAAGGAGTATATTTTTCCTCTCCTGCCTGAGGGACTGGACCAGGTGGAATATCCCCCTGGCCTCGTAACGGTCCGGAATGGTGTACATGAGCATTCCGTCGCCGTACACGCTCACGGATTCGCCCGACGACTCGACCGATACGGTCTCGTATCTGGTGCGCTGGTACTGCACCAGCCTTCCCGTATGGGTCCGGTCCCATACGAATGCAAATATCCTTTTTTCTATCACGCCTGAAAACACTGCCAAAAGCAGGGGGACGGCGGCAAGAAAGAGAAGCCTGCGGTTTCCCCGGGCAAGTATAATGGCGAGAGCCAGTGACAAAAGGATCGATGCGATGGCGAGCGGGTTTGCCCGGTCCACGAGCACGAACGAGAATACGATGCCTCCGGCAAAAGACCCGAGGGATTCCAGATAAAACACGAGACCGCCGGATTGCTTGCCCGCTCCGTCTGAAATGAGGGACACCAGGGCGGGGAAAAAAAATCCTACAAAAAAACCCACCGGCAGCGTGAGCAGGAACGCAATCGCGAGCTCCGTGGAGATCGAGTAAAACGTTCCCACCGCACGCGGAACAAACACCTGGACCAGGTGGGAGAAATAAACCGAAAGGGCGGCAAGGACCGGCATCATGGCAGCGGACAGGAGGACTCTTCGCTCGAGATTCCGGGTAACCGGGGATGGCCTCTGCCGCGCGCCCAGATAGATGCCCAGGAACCAGGATGAAAAGATCACGCCGATGATCAGCTCGTTTCCCCTGCATAAGGTGAGAATCTCGCGGATGAGGAGAACTTGAACGATGGTGGAGGCAAAGCCCATGTACAGGGCGACGAACAGCAGCCCGGGCCTGGAGAATCCCCTCACGTCCACACCCCTGGGATCCTCGCGCCGCAGGAGGGACAGGAGCCGTTGCGGATTGAGCTGACCACATGAAAATAACCGCTCCTCCTTACGAGCAGCCTGTCGCAGGCGTGGCAGTAGGTGCTTTCCCACCGGTGTCCCGGCACGTTTCCGATATACGGATATCTGATGCCCTGATCCTTCGCAACCATGCGGCACCGCTCCAGCGTCGAGATCGGAGTGGGAGGAAGGTTCTGCAGTTTGTACATGGCACGGAACCGGGTGAAATGCATGGGCACGTCGGCCGACAGGTTCTTTCTTACCCAGGAGCACATTGCGCGTATCTCGGAAGCTGAATCGTTCAGCGTGGGTATGATGAGGACGACGATCTCGAGCCACGTGCCCGTGCCGTGAATGGATACCAGGTTGTCGCACACCGCCTTGAGGCTCCCCCCGCATACGGAGGCGTAAAACCTTTCCGTGAAGGCCTTGAGGTCGATCTTGATTCCGTCAAGGTTTGCCGCCAGCATCCTGCCGGCTTCAGGCCGGATGTAGCCGTTGGATATGATGATGGGCCGGATGCCGTTCTTTCGTGCGACCGCCGAAGAGTCGATGATATACTCGAACTGAACCGTGGGCTCATTATAGGTGTACGCGATCACCCTCGATCCCGAGGATGCGGCGTTCCGCGATAGGGCTGCCGGGGTGATCTCGTCCGCGTCCAGGTCTTCCGGGTTCGCCTGAGAGAGCTCCCAGTTCTGGCAGAACTTGCAGGACAGGTTGCAACCGGCGGTCGCCACGGAAAAGGCGGTCGAGCCCGGAAGGAAATGAAACATCGGCTTTTTCTCTATAGGATCAACATGCGCGGATGCTATCCTGGAATACACAAGGGTGTACAGGCTCCCGCGGATATTTGCGCGCACCCTGCAGGCTCCCCTCTCCCCTTCCCCGATCCGGCATCCATTCGGGCAGAGGAGGCATTGCACGTACCCGTCATCCTCCTTTTTCCACATCCTCGCGGGCCTGACATAGTAATCGCTTTGGGGCCGGGAAAAGGCGTCCTTGTACTGCAATGCAGCGCTGCCGAGCGCCATGAGGCACAGGGATCGGCCGCCCAAATTGAGAAAGTCTCTTCTATAAAGGTGATTCGATGCGCGTTTCATTTCAAAAAAGCCGTCCGGTTGCCGAGCTTGACGGGGGATCCGCGTTCATCGGCGGTTCCATTTTTATTGCTGAGCAATTATTTCCCCTCGCTGAACACCGTTGCCTGGAAGCGGTATATCGTAGTGCCCTTTTCCCTCCATGCGTATTGAGGAAGGCCCGCCTTCAGGCAGGCGTGGTTCAGAAACGTGACCCGGTCCCATCCCTGCTCGACTGCAACCTTCGGCAGGAGCAGGCTACGGTGCAATCCCCTCTCTATGATGATGCCGTCCCTGCCCACGGTGATCTCATCCGCCGACCTCACGCGATCGGGAATCGTAAGGACCGATATCTCGATCGTGATTTTATCAAGCTCCCCGGCGTTCAGGGGCAAGAAACGGGGATCCCTGAACGCGGCATTGTAAGAGCAATCGAGCACCACCTGAATGAGCGGCTTGTCGCCGGAGATATTGCCCACGCATCCGCGCAGCTCACTGCCGATTTTCAGGGTCACGAATGCACCCCTTTTGACCAGGCAATCGGGTGGAATGGAAGGGGGAAAGAAACGGATTCCCCTCCTTTTATGAAGCCACGAGGCTATGTTGTCTCTTGCCGCCTTGAGGAGGAACCGCTGGTCTTTGGCGGTTAGATGAGGAGGATCTTGTACGCCATGAATTACTTTTTTATTGGTCTTGATGAATACGATTGCCGCGTAGCTCACCGAGTTGGTATAATCGCCGGTGACGCTACCGGACGTATCATACGACACGAGCTCTGCCCTGAGTCCGTTCGAAGGCAGCGCAAGCGCGATTGCAATCGGATTTCTGCCGCATATGGTGATCCCCGTATCTGCAACATACCCGGAAAACCCTGCGAGGTCCTTTTTCAGTATGAAGCCGATCGCTCCGTAGTCCAACTCCTTGATTCTGCGGGCGGTTACGCTCCCCTTGTTGCCGAAGGGAGTATACCCGAAATCAGGGCCGTAGTGCGTGAAGTCAGAGCTCACGATGAAAAAGGGCCTGGAGCCGGAAATTGCCGAGTATAATACAGACGCCGCATGCCCGGCGTCTTCCTTTTCCAGATCACCCACCAGAACGGGCAGTATCCGGATTCCATCCGAGAGCCTTTTACCGAATATTCTTTGAAGAAACGGAAGGTGGATCTCGATGGAATGCTCCAGCTCAAACGCGGACGGGTCCTTTTTGAAAAGGCCGTCGGCGAGAAGTTTGTCTGCAATGCTCCGTGCGACCTTCACCTTCCCCAGCGGGGTATTGATGTAATCCGCCGGCAGTAATGCACAGCCCCGGAAGGATTTATGGTGCGAGGGTCCCAAAAGCACGATAAGGTCCGGATCGATAAGGCTTTTACCCCGAGCACCGATCCGTCGGTAGCCCGCTGCCGCGGTCGGTCCTGAATACCGGTATCCTGCGTGGGGGAGTATGAGCATGACAGGCTCCCCGACGCCTGCCCCGTGCGGCGCCTTGCTCAATAATTCGTCTATTTGAGCGGACAATTCCCCGGCTTTCGAGGAATACCACCTTCCCGCGATTGAGGATTCCTTGACGAGGGCGGATGCAGTATCGTCCGCATGTGCCGACAGCGCGCTGAAAATGAAGGCGAGCACAAAAAACCTGAATGTTGTGTTCATAGCCATTACATCATGCCTTGTTCGTGTAATATAGTATGGTTCTGTCGCCTCAATCTGTTTTTGCTTTTATTAATAATTCCCATCCACATGCTGTTTGAAACAGGAAAATATTTGAATTTTCAAGGCTTAGATCATACACCGATGAGAAATTTTTACAAGATATTTATTTAAAAAATTATACTTTCACGATCATTCCCACATGCAACTCCCTGCAGGCATGGTAAAGGCCGGAGTTACCCAAGATCTCATGAAAAATAATCCGACACAAAAAAATGTGTTGAATTCTGCATGATAGAACATAATCTGAGGTCGTTGGCGGCATGCCTCTCC
>CAZHAD010000013.1:0-13706 GCA_964529965.1 uncultured Leptospirales bacterium
TCGAGGACGGCATGCCGGATTTGAACATCATCGTGCAGAAGTACGGGGGCACGAGCGTCGCTACGCCCGAGCGGATAAAGGCGGTTGCTGGAAGGATCAGGAGCTATGTCATGAAGGGCGTTTCCGTGGTGGTGGTGGTCTCCGCCATGGGAAAGACCACGGACGAGCTCATCGCGCTCGCCTCTGCAATCACGACAAACCCGAGCAGCAGGGAGATGGACATGCTCCTTTCGACAGGCGAGCAGGTGTCCATCTCGCTTCTCGCCATGGCGCTGCACGAGATCGGGATCGACGCGATATCCTATACCGGCTCGCAGATCAGGGTCCTGACCGACGGAAATTTCACCAGGGCGAAGATAGAGAGCATTTCAACTGAAAAGATACTCAAATCCCTGAAGGAAAGCAAGGCGGTCATAGTCGCCGGTTTTCAGGGGATCGATTCCGAGGAGAATATCACCACGCTCGGCAGGGGGGGCTCCGACACGTCCGCCGTCGCCCTGGCCGCGGTTCTCGGCACAAGGAATTGCGAGATCTATACCGACGTGGACGGAGTGCATACCGCGGATCCGCGCATCGTCGACGGTCCGCCCAAATTGGCCCAGATAAGCTATGATGAGATGCTGGAGCTCGCACGGCTCGGAGCCGCGGTCCTGCATTCGCGCTCAGTCGAGTTCGCCAAGAAGCACAACATACGCCTGCATGTCCGCTCGAGCTTCAACCGTGAAGAGGGGACCGTGGTCATGCCCAAGGAGGAGTTGATGGAAAAGTACGTAATCAGCGGCGTCACCGCGAAACGGGACGAGGCGAAGCTCACCATCAGGGACATACCCGACCGCCCCGGGATCGCGGCGAAGGTGTTCGGCATCATGGGCGAGAACAGGATATACGTCAACATGATCGTACAGTCGACCGGCAAGGACAACAAGGCCTCGATATCCTTCACGGTGCTGAAAAGCGACCTGGACAGGGCTTTGAAGCTGTGCGACAGCCTCAAGGATGAGCTGGGGGCCACGGGCGTGGATTCGAAGCAGAACATTGCGATCGTGTCCGCGGTGGGCGTGGGCATGCTCTCGTCATACGGGGTCGCCGGCACGATATTCCGTGTCCTGTCCGAGCAGAACATCAACATCGAGATGATATCCACCTCCGAGATCGGGATATCATGCGTGATCGATGACATTTACGCGGAGCGTGCCGTCAAGGTGATCCATAAGGTGTTTATCGAACCGGAGCTGTCATGAAGCTGCGGATTGGAGTGCTGTACGGCGGCAGGTCGGGCGAGCACGATGTGTCACTCTGCTCGGCCGCCTCGATCGTTTCGGCCCTTGATCCGCTGAAATACGAGATCATCGCCATCGGAATCGACCGCAACGGCCGTTGGTTTGTCCAGGACAGGCCGGTCATCGTCGATCATGCAGATTTCGGAAGGGTGCTGACGATCGAAAAAATGGGGACCTGGTACGTGAACCACTATGAGGAGGGCGGCAAACTTTTTCTGCACAATGTCGAAGATGGAAGGAGGGTCGGCGTTGACGTGGTGTTCCCGGCGGTCCACGGCACCTTTTGTGAGGACGGGACCCTCCAGGGACTGCTCGAGCTTGCCATGGTGCCCTACGTGGGAGCGGACTCGATCGGCTCCTCCGTCGGGATCGACAAAGACATCTCCAAACGGCTGCTCAGGGACGGAGGAATTCCGGTGGTCCCGTGGATCACGGTGTCGCGGACGGAATGGACCGGAGGGGGCACCCGCGTGATCGAGGCGGCCGGGGAAAAGCTTGCCGGGCCGCCGCTTTTCGTCAAGCCCGCGCGCACCGGGTCCTCGGTCGGCGTGAAAAAGGTGAAGCGTGGCGACGAGCTTGGAGAAGCGGTGGACTACGCGTTCATGTTTGATGCAAAGATACTAATAGAAAAGGGAATAGACGGGCGCGAGATCGAGTGCTCGGTCCTTGGCAACACCAAGCCCATGGCGTCGGTCCTCGGAGAGATCATCCCCAGCCACGAATTCTACTCGTATGAGTCCAAGTATATCGACCCGGACGGTGCAAAGCTCGTGATACCCGCCGATGTAGAACAGCCGGTTGCGGATTCGATACGGGAAACGGCAATAAATGCGTACCGGATCCTCAGCTGCAGCGGCATGGCGCGAGTCGACTTTTTTTTGGAGAAATCCGGGGTGTTCTACGTTAATGAAATTAACACGATTCCCGGCTTTACCAGGATCAGCATGTATCCCAAGCTGTGGGAGCGTTCAGGCATAGGATACTCCGCCCTTATCGATAACCTTATCGATCTGGCGCTTGAACGGCACAGAGACAAGATGCGGATCCGCACCGAATGGTGAGCCGTTACGTCTTTTTTTATTGACACCCCGCATTACAAGTTATTTCAATGATATTTTAAACATTACTTCCATAAGATGTTCTTGTTCTCTGTCTAACATTCAGAATAACAACATTCGGGGTGACCGTATGGCAAAAAAGCGTTTTGAAAAGGGTTTGCGAAAAAGCGGAGAAAAACGCCTTTCCCGCCGTAAAGCCCGTACAGGCGGCGCCTCATCAAAGACAAGGCAGGCGATCGGAAATTTTATTGTGAAAAAGAAATCGATTGTTCCAAACATCATCACCATGTCGAACATGACGATGGGTTTTTTCGCAATCATATTGGCGAGCAGGGGGGATGCCAAATCCCTCGCTCTGGCGGGGATACTCGTGTGCATAGGCTCCATCTTCGATGTCGTCGACGGGGCGGTCGCGCGCGCCATGCATGCGCAGAGCCCGGTGGGCGTCCAGCTCGATTCGCTCGCTGATGGAATTGCATACGGCATCGCTCCTGCGGTCATAGCCTACCAGGCGTATCTGTCCCAACTTCCCCGGGGCGGGTTGTTTATAGATTCAGGCATGCTGGTCGCGCTTATATACCCGATATGCGCGATATATCGTCTGGCCCGGTTCAACATCACCGCCGAGGATCTGGATCATCCGGGATTCACCGGCCTTCCCTCTCCGGCCGCTGGCATTCTCATCTCGTCATTCGCGGCACTCGAGATACCTGATTACATGTTTTTGGTGAAGTTCAACATCGTATTTCCCTGGCAGGTATTCGTGGTCATCTACATCATAGTCGGTTTTTTGATGGTTTCACGAATCGATTACAGCAAGATATTCTCGGTGCTCTACCGGAGGGGAAGGTTCGTACTGATTTTGTCGATCATCGCGGCGATCCTTTTACTCGCCCTGTTCAGCATGTGGGCGGTATTTGTCTTCACGGCCGCATATATAATCAGCGGGTTGCTGTTGTATATCGTTAAATTTTATAAAACCAAGATAAAGAAGGCGGTTTGAACTGACCATGGGCCGGGACTTTACTCATTATAAGGAAAACGGAAGCCCGATGATGGTGGATATATCACATAAGAAACCCACCATGCGCATGGCACGGGCCTCCGGATTTGTCAGGGTCGGCCGGTCGACCCTTGATCTGATCGAAAACAAGCTTCTGCCCAAGGGGGATCTGTTTCAGGTTGCGAAGATCGCCGGTATAATGGCTGCAAAAAAGAATGCGGAACTGATACCGATGTGCCATCCGCTCGCGCTTTCCTTTATTGACGTGTCGGTCGAGCTTGATTACGATAAGATCGGGGTGCGCGTGACGTCAGAGGTCAGGTTGGAAGGCAAAACCGGGGCTGAGATGGAGGCCCTTGCCGCGGTATCGATATCCTCACTTACCGTATATGACATGTGCAAATCCGTGGATAATAATATGATTATAGAAGATATTAAAATACTTGAAAAACATGGGGGAAAATCTGATACTGCCTAATTAGACTTTATTATATAATATGATTTTTTTGATAAAAAATGGTTATTGATAAAATTTTTAGAAATTTAGTAATTTTTTTGCATATTTTAGAATAATCGACAATAATTATTGATAGTTTTTTAAAAAAGGACTTGATTATTTATTGAAAAGTTTATATTAATTTAATTGTTAGCACTCATTTAAATGAGTGCTAACAATTAAATTAACTTGTTGTGATTTATCAAAAAGTTAATTTTTTTTTCTTCTTGTCCAGAGAAGAGAAAATAACTAATAGTTCAGTATGTTTAATAAAAGAATAGCATTATAGAAATAATGAATATCAATTTCCCCCGCAGCAGAAGGCGGGGGAAATTAATATCATTAGAATATTATAATGTCATTTTTCATCACATACTGAATGGTTATAAAAATAATCTCTAATTTTTTATAAGGAGGACGGAAGTGGCACTAAAACCTATAGGCGATCGTGTCGTCATCGAACTAATCGAACAGGAGCATGAAAAGGTCGGTTCCATATATGTGCCTGACACTGCGAAGGAGAAACCACAGCAGGGAAAGATCATCGCCGTTGGCGCGGGCAAACGCGATGGAAAAGACCTGGTTCCGATGACTGTGAAGGTCGGAAACACGGTTCTGTTCAGCAAGTACGGCGGCACCGAGGTGAAGCATGACGGAAAGGATTATTTGATCCTGTCTGAGAGCGACATATTAGCGATCATTGAATAATGACGACATGTCCGGACATATTCCAATAGACGAAAAACCAATGAAAAGAGAGGAGTAAAATGGCAAAAATTTTACAGTATAATGATGAAGCTCGACGGTCCGTGCTTGAAGGCGTCAACAAGCTGGCGTATGCCGTGCAGGTGACTCTCGGACCGAGAGGTAGAAATGTGGTGATTGACAAGAAGTTCGGTGCCCCCACGGTCACCAAAGACGGCGTCACCGTGGCGAAAGAGATCGAACTTGAAGATGCATTTGAGAACATGGGCGCCCAGATGGTGAAAGAAGTGGCTACGAAAACGAACGACGTGGCCGGAGACGGCACCACCACCGCTACGGTGCTGGCCGCATCGATCTATAAGGAGAGCTTAAAAAACGTTACCGCCGGAGCGAATCCGATGAGCCTGAAGAGGGGAATCGACAAGGCCGTCGATGCAGTGGTCGGGTATATCGCCTCCGTGTCCCGTGAGATCGTCGATAAAAAGGAGATCGCCCAGGTCGCCGCGATCTCGGCCAACAACGACGAGGAGATCGGCAACCTCATCGCGGATGCAATGGACAAGGTGGGAAGGGACGGCGTCATCACGGTCGAGGAAGCGAAATCGATCGAAACGCATCTGGAAGTCGTTGAGGGGATGCAGTTCGATCGCGGGTATATCTCTCCGTACATGGCGACCAATCCTGAAACCATGGAGGCGGTCATCGAGGATACTTACATCCTGATCCATGACAAGAAGATATCGACGATGAAGGACCTCCTGCCAGTGCTCGAAAAGGTCGCCCAGGCCGGCAAACCGCTTTTGATCATCGCGGAGGAAGTGGAGGGCGAAGCCCTGGCCACGATCGTCGTCAACACCTTGCGAAAAACCATATCCTGCATCGCCGTAAAGGCCCCTGGATTCGGCGACCGGAGAAAAGCGATGCTTGAGGATATAGCGGTCCTGACCGGCGGACGCGTGATCTCCGAGGACCTCGGCATGAAGCTCGAAAACACCACTCTTGATATGCTGGGACATGCCAAGAAGATAGTCGTGGACAAGGAGAACACCACGATAATCGAAGGCGCGGGGACGCAGAAGGACGTGAAGGGAAGGATTGCCCAGATCCAGAAACAGATTGAGGAATCGACCTCTGATTATGATATTGAAAAGCTCCAGGAACGCAAGGCCAAGCTTGCGGGAGGCGTCGCGGTTATCAATGTCGGCGCCGCTACCGAGATAGAGATGAAGGAGAAAAAGGCCCGCGTCGAGGACGCACTATCGGCAACCCGCTCGGCGGTTGAAGAGGGAATAGTGTCGGGCGGCGGAAAAACCCTTATCAATGCGCAAAAAACCGTCAAATCCGTGGTCGAAAAGCTCAACGGGGACGAGAAGATCGGAGCGGAAATAGTCATGAAGGCTCTTGAAGAGCCGATGAAGCTTATCGCCCAGAACGCCGGCCTTGAGGGATCGGTCATCGTTGAGAAGGCAAAGACCGAGAAGGATAATACCGGTTATGACGCCGCAAAGCTGGAGTGGGTCGACATGATGAAGAGCGGAATCATCGACCCTGCAAAAGTGGTGCGGTCGGCGCTTCAGAACGCGGCCTCTGTTGCAGGAATGCTGTGCACCACTGAGGTTCTGATCACCGAAAAGCCGGAAGAGAAGTCCCAGATGCCGGCCGCTCCCGGAATGGGCGGCGGTATGGGAGGAATGTATTAGTATCCCAGAAAAAATACCAATGCGGAAAGGCGGACGAGCGTTCGCCTTTTTGCTTTGTAAGAGATTCTCATTGTCTCGAGTCAATTATATAATAGTACAGGCTCCTGTAATTTCATCCGATCATAGAATGAGAGATATATGGCGGAAAGTGAAGAATTAATCGCACCGGATAGATTCAGGGATCCTTATGATTTTGAATATATCATCGATCTGCAGAAAGCTATCTATGAACACTGCAGTGAGCTGAATCTCTCACGAGTCTCCTTCATTGAGCCCTTTTCCATGCTGCAGTTGTTGTTGATGGGCAGGAATTATCTGAGGAAAAGCGGAAACAGGCTGAAATTGACGAATATCCCGATTCAGATCTATCAATATCTTCATAGGATGGATTTTTTTAAAACCGGGGTGTTTTCAGCAGAGGATACAGTCAACAATACGCATCTTTTGAAGAGGAGCTCATTCAGCAGGCGGGTTCTCGAGATAACCGAAATTTCAAACAAGGAGAGGGAAAGCGTCAAGGCGATAGAGAATATCATTGGAATATTCAGAAAACGAGCGGAACACATTCTGAAGCACTGGCTTTCAAGCAATATTATGGATTATTTTGTTACTGTAATATCCGAGATATGCCAGAATATTTACGAACACAGCCTGGACTCCGGATACTGCGCGATGCAGACCTATTCAATAGGAAGAAGGAATGTCGTGAGGCTTTCAATCGGCGATTCGGGTATTGGCATAAGAAAGAGTTTTGATCATGTCGGAGATATCGTGTATAATTCACCCGCTCATCTCATCGAGCTTGCGCTAACCACTCTCATATCGAGCAAACGGGAATTCGGATACGGTCTTTGCCAGGTAAACGCAATCGTGAAAAAGCTAAAGGGGATAATATTCATCCGTTCAGGCAATGCTTCGGTATCAACGCTGTACCATAAACAACGAGCGGATTCTTCGTATTTTTTTTTAAAAAACGATCTGACTGATTTTGACGGCACGCAAATCTCTATATCCTTGACCGACTAGGCATACAAAAGTTTTATTGCGGAATATGAACTCTTTGATCATCAACATGTACTCGCTTGGTGAGAGGCTGGGTTGCAGCCTGCCGGATCTGATTACCAGGCCTGCGGGGCGCAGTGTGTACGGTTATCTGAACAGCGCCTTGAATGATTTAGAAGACGGCGGGACCATGGTCCTGGACTTCTCCGGCGTCAAGGTGATCGATTCGTCATTTATAGATGAGATGCTTGTGAAAATTCTTCTTGAGGCAAGGAAATCGTCGAAGGTTTTCTATATAAAATTAAAAAATTTTTCAGAAATTGCCGAGATCAATATCAATCTCGTGCTGCGGTCGTATTCACTGCATAAAAATAAAAAAATTGTTGTCATCACCGAAAATATTTGTCACAATAATGCATTTTTCATTGGTCCGCTGTCTGATGAGGAAAAGGATATCGTCGAATTTTTAAGGATCAACAAATCCGCAACAACGGAGGACGTCTCGCGCTTTTCAGGTCTTCCGACGCGGGAGGCGGAAATGATTTTGGAGGAGCTCCACGCGGCGCGTGCGGTCAGGAAGGATAAAGCTGGGAATTTTTTGTCGGTATAGTTATATTGAATTGATTGAGTATTAGATGAGAAGCATGGGCAGAGGATGAGGATGCAAAACTCAGTTGTATCAGGCAAAAAGGATGACAGCCTGTACGGCCTCCTGTCACCCTATAAGTCAAACTATACATTTATCAGGGTCCTTATCTCCGAAGAGAAGCAATCCATTGTCGTATTGCTCGCGGGAAACCCCAAGATATTTTTTAATATGCCCGAAGAGACGTTCCGAAGCTATCGGTCGCTCAGGCGTCTTGAAATAGGCGTCCCCAAGCTGTCCATCAAATATCTGTCACCGGAAAACCTGATAGCAGTGTTGGGTCCGCGGCTTGGCTTCAATATTCCACCGGAAACGAGTGTCGTGGTCAACAGCCTGAATAAAGACGGATATTACCGCGTAGAATCCCCCCTCCGATATAAGATGAAAATTCTTCAGGGCGTGAAAAAACTCATAAACATGAGCCCTCACAAACGATATGAGATTCTGGAAAAATATTTTTCAGCCGATCGGGTACATGGCAATGACTGAGCAATATGAATCATTGAACGAAAAATCAAAGCTTATCGATTTGGCGCTTAAGTACACCAATAATGACCTGAATACCGCCAAGGAGATGGCCTCGGACCAGTATCTTGATGTGATCGCCGTCAAGGGAAGATTTCTTGTTGAGGAAAAGGACTACTCGGGCGTCTTCATCGCTTTTTTCAATCATATCCAGGATTACATTGCCAACGTCACTTCCATCATCTCTTCAAAAACGTTTTTGTACGACAAGACGAGAATTTTTGACAGCTGGAAAACCCTGTTTAAGGACATCATGGGGTATACGCGCGGATCCGATACGATCGATTCTGAGAATTTCAATTATTTTCTGGTTGATTCCTTTGCTGCATACGATGTTTTTCCCGATGTGAAGGACCAAAGGCTCGACGAGTTGTCGAATATACTCCGTGAAATAATATCGAAATCGCTGAACGCAGATGCGGTACAATGCCAGATAGAATTTGAAACAACGAGCTCTCTGGCGATGGAATTAGCGGGTGTTCCTGTCGATATTCCGGGCGATGAGAACGGAGGACTTTCCGCCCTCCCGCACGACGATCGGATAGCTCAGATCGAGAGCGAGGCGAATTATGTCATAGAGGGCGTGGCTGTTGTATCGCCGGTAAAGGGGAAAAATATCAGTGAATTGAATACCGGCGATAAAATTAAACTCTTGCTGCCGGGAAAAGACATAATTTCGGAGAAAATATTGAAGATGCTCAATGTCTATGATGCAAACGGCCAGAAGCTTCCCATAACCGGCAGGATCAAGACGAAGCTGCCTGTTGAGAAGGGTGGCTATATCATCTATGCCATAGTCGCCAAGGGTGTTCTTGCAAAAATCTATGAGGAAGAAAATGTCAAGATCATGATTGACAGCCCGTTCCAGGAACAAGAGCAAGAGAAAATCCCGGTGGATAAATGGATGATATATGCCATGGGCATTGTGGTCGGGCTCATTATTTTATGCGGAATAATATTATTTCAAATCCTCTAAGCATGCTTGCCGCGCGAAATTTTTCCTGGATCGTTATCCTCCTCTTCGGGTCATTCCTCATCCAATCCCAGATGCCTGATTGGAAATTTTTTAAGGACCGGGAGGGGCATACCTATTTCATTGACCGGGCAGGAAAAATCCGCATCACCGATGTCGGGAAATATCACTATAAGCCGGTTTCCGCCGGGGCGATCGATTATTATCTTCACTACGGCATCACTCTCGTCAATGACCACCGACTCACCGAAGGCCTTTCGGTTTTGAAATCGATACTCGCCCTGCCGGCTGATAATAACAGAATCTATACCGCACAGGCGCAGGCCGCCGGAATGATACATTCCCTGAAGAAAAGGGAGGGAACGAGGTTTTCCGCTCTTGATGAATCTGCCTCGCTCGTACTCTTCCGCCGCGATTCTTTGATTCAAATAATAAACGATCATATGTTCTATTCGCTTACGGTGCCTGCGGAGCTCGAGGTCATCAGGGTCAGAATGAGAGCGGGTGTCGATTATCGTTACTCCGGAGTCCTTATCGGAATTCGGGAACCGGGGAAGAATTCCGCCGCGGCCTCCAACGGTGTGTATGAAGCGCTGCTCGCCGTTGACGGTGAAAAATTTTCAGTCAGATATAAAACTCTCGCGCAGGCCGTCGAACGATGGAGATACAACCATGGATTTGACGATTTTCAGCGGACCATAGTATCGCAATCCGGAACGAAGGTAGTCTATCATTTCAGGAAAAACGGTTCTGCGGCGTTTGAGGGTATGGAAGTGATCATCATAAACGGGTATTTCAGCTATTGCGTCAGGCTCATCACCTCAAAGTCAAAATACAAGGTCAACAAAGGGATGATAAAAAAGATCATCGATGATTTTCGCGCGGTTTCAAAGCGTGAATGAAACGATTTGCTCCGACCGGCAATTGAATTCAAGAGCCGTTTCATGGCAGGAGTCGATATTCCTGCATGTTATACAATCCTTCCAGATTTTTTCAGGCAGAGTGTTCTTTGATATTACCGAAAAACCGTTCCGCTCGAAAAATTCCGGGGTATAGGTCAAGACGAATATCCTGGGGTTGTTAAGCGTACAAAGATCACGAACAACCAGCTTAACAAGCGCTGAACCTATGCCCTGGCGCAGAAAATTTTTTTTGACCCCGAGCGATCGGATCTCCTTCAAATGGCCCCCGTAGTCGTAAAAGGAACACACACCCGCCAGTGAATGGTTTATTTCCGCCACATAAAAACAATTGATCGATGAATTAACATCTTTCAAGCTTCTTTCCAGGATGATGCCCTCGTCCGAATACAACTTGATTAAATCGAGTATCGAGTCAACGTCATCAGGCATTGCCTTTCTGATTATTGCAACGGTTTTCAAAAAATTGCTCCACTGAAAGATAATCCATCATCGGACGAACTGATAATGGATCTCATGGAGAGTCTGCCCCCAAAGCGGCGATGTTACCTTTTTATAATACGGGTGTTTTCTGCAAGCGAATATTTCTTGTAAGTGGAAATTTTTTTAAGCGCAGCTTCAGCATCCCCGGCGTTCTTGTAGGGACCGATGTAGATTCTGAATTTATCGTTAAATTTCGTGAGAATGACCGTATGTCCCTTGCGGCTCAAGAAGGCGGCGATTTTTTGCGATGAAGCATTATCGTATTGAGAGCGTATTTTTATGACGAACGGATAGCTCTTTTTAGGGAACGGGTTTTCTTTTTCGGGCGATTTGACTGTTTTCTCATTAATTAAATTTGAAAATTTATTTCCGATCTCCGTCATCGCATTGAACGTTTTGGTGTCGACGATTTCGCGCTGAGCGCCGCCGGAAAATTTAATTCCAATGATTATGCCAATGGTAAATGATAGTATGCAGAGGGACGATATCAAAAAAAATGCCCTCGTCGCTTTTTTTCTAATACGCTCAACCTCCCGGTGGCTATTATGGGCCATACGGGGGTAATATTCGGGATCCAGCGCATAGGGCTGGGGGTGAACAACGCGAATATTTTTTCTTTCGTAGAAATCTATATTTTGCATTTCTCAGGCATTCAACCATTAAACTTTTTTAAAATCAGCGGGTACAGTCGTCGAGCAACCGCTTTTTACGTACCTTAATTAACATTCGACAATGTTTGACTACAGCATGAGAAAATATTTAGGCGGATCGCGGTTATTTGTATGTATAAACGATGGAAGTCAGGATTATTTAATTATTTTTTTCTTGATTTGTTCAATGGTAATATATATACTATCTTTGTAGTTTTTCTTAAGATTTTTACCCGGTTTTTTATAAGGGAATTTATTTCTATTCTATCAGGTGTTTTCCCTAGTGGTTCTTAGGAAAATGATAAAGCAGTTTTAAATAAAAGATACAGAATACGCTTTTTTTTTTCAACATACCCCTTACGTAAGTTTGGGAATTCTTGAATATACGCGCGTGTGGTCAATTCCGTCATCGGCGTGCATTGATGATTTTTTTCCCATTATGGGTTAATTAGGAGTATGGGATCTGATATAATTCGATCTACGAAGTTTGAATCCTATTCAATACTTGAATTTACCATCGAGGAATTCGATTTCATGTCTACTCCAAAAATATCGGAGCGCTTTAATCAAGTATTGCAAGAGCTTAATTTTCCCAATATAATATTAGATTTGCATAATCTCAACTATATAGATTCAATGGGCCTGAGCATTTTAATAAATATAAGTAAGAAGCTGAAGGACAACAGCAGTGAGATGATCGTGGTCTGTAATAGTTCAAAAATATTACAGCTCTTCTACATCGCCCAGTTGTACACTTTTTTCAAGATTTTTTCCACGATCGATGATGCTACGGGCTATTTTTTTTCAAACAAAGAACAGTAGATCGCCATATTAGTTTTTTTCCCTTACAGCCCTACTATTTTTTTTATCGAGCGGATTTCTTTTTCATCCAACACCCTGCATGATCCTCTTTTAATCCTCGCGAGTGTCAACGGCCCATACCCTATTCGGTCAAGCCGTCTGATTGTATAACCGAGATTCGCAAAGACATATCTTATCTGACGGTTTTTTCCCTCGTGGAGTACAATCTGGACAATCGTGTCGGCACCATCAATCGATCTGATCTTGGCAGGCTTTGTTTTTATTTGGAGCTGGGGGATATAAATTCCCTTAATTATTTTTTCCCTGTCGGGTTCGGCGAGGGGACGGTCGATCTCTGCAACGTACTTTTTGGGGACATCATACGCCGGCCTCGTCAATCGATACGCAAGATCCCCGTCGTTGGTTAGCAGGAGGAGGCCCTCGGTATCCCTGTCGAGCCTGCCCACTGGGTATATGCCCCATTGCCTGTATTTACTGGGTATGAGGTCCATAACCGTGGCGCGGTTTTTTTCGTCATGAAGAGTGGTAATATATCCCCGCGGTTTATTGAGCACCAGGTAACGATGCCGCGTCGGAGCGACGGGGATACCGTCCAGCATTATGACATCCCCAGTCCCGATAACCGTACCCGTACGCCGGGCTATGTTTCCGTTAACGGCTACCCGCCCTTCGGTGATATAAGCCTCGACCTTTCGTCTGGAGCCGAGTCCGCAACTGGCAAGATATTTATTTAGTCTCATTCCCATGAATGGATCGTGGCTTTGTGGCGTTTTCTTTTATTGCTAATACAGGTTCCGGAGGAAGTTCCAGGCTGATTTTAACGAATCGGACTTCACGGCCCGCCGTTTTTTTTATAATTTCATATTCATTGCCGCGTTTCACAAGGTCCAGATTGCTTTTAAATGATGTTCCTTGATCAAATATGATTTCATTTTTATTGAAATCGATCCGGTATGTACCGGCAATTGCCTGATTTTCTAACCCTTTCTTGTATGATCGGTATTTGTTGCTTTCATAGATTTCCAAGCAGTGATTCGTGAAGTCTCCGAATTTGTTTACGCTCCACCATTTTCCCGCGAGGTATTTTTTTATTTGAGCTGCCTCCTTGGCCATGAAATCGGATGCTAGTTTGTCAATCTTGACCCTGTTTTCAGATGTATGGATAACGATATTTTCCCCGAAGACCCACCCGGTGTTTCCGTCCCGTGTCTTGATCCGGTACCAGAAATCATGTATTTTACCCACCCAGTTTTTTTCTGTTGAGCGTTCCATTATCTCGACGCTTTCGCCTTTATTGAGGTACATGATAACACTCGCATATATCACGGGTTCGATTCTCAATGCTGAGTATCCCTTAATGATGATGCCGTAGGTGTCCTTCTGGATTGATGAGTCGTTTTTTAAGCACATGATTCCCGTGAAGCCAAAAATCAATGCTGCTGC
>CAZHAD010000013.1:13806-32593 GCA_964529965.1 uncultured Leptospirales bacterium
TTTTTTTCTGTAATTCTTCAAAGTAAATACTTCAAAAAAATTGCAGGACATGTTCAATGAGGATCCGTGATATTTTTAAAGACAGGATACTTACGCTTTCAAATATCTTGACGGTGATCAGAATAATCCTGGCCCCTTTTTTAGGCTACTGTATATACAGGGAAAGCATCACAGGGGATTCAACCTATCTGATCTATGAAATAGGCATCGTGGCCGTCATAATAATCACGGATTTCTTCGACGGGTTTTTCGCGCGTTTAATGCACCAGGTAACGAAGCTGGGCCAGTTTCTCGATCCCGTGGCGGACAAGTTCGCGGGCGTCATCACCCTTACATTCCTTGTTTTGTACAAAGGGTTCCCCCTCTGGATTTATTCTCTCATAATAGTACGGGAGACGGGGGCCGTTATTGCCGGTGCCGTGCTGTTCGCGAAGAAGAATATCGAAGTGAAGCCTCATATCATCGGCAAGCTCGGCGTCTCCAGCCTGGCGCTTTCAGGCATGGTGTACATACTGTCTCTCGATTATTCCTACATGGGTATTACGCTCAAACAATTCACCCTCTTTCTCGTTATCCTGTTATATATTCTCGGCGGGCTTGTGTATGTAAAAAAATATATAAGGTATAGCTTTGAAAAATAAGCATGGATTTTTGATAGTCCTTATACTTTCTTTCATGCTCCCTGCGTATTCCTCTCCCGAGAGGATGCATGTTTATCAAATCAATAACCATGATTATGTCGATTGTAATGAATTAGCCTCCGTCCTCGGTCTCGATCATTCCTTTGATATGGTATCGCGAAAGGGGAGGCTGTATTTTAAAAATCATTACGCGGTGTACGGCGTGGGGCTGTCCGCGTTTCTAGTCGACGGCGGTCTTTATAAATCCTTTGACACGGCGATTCGAAAAAGCGGAAGGGTTCTCATTCCTGAAGATGCGGGCGAGTTCGTTATACAAAGCTTTTTGCGCGGAGCCGTGATCAGGCGCGTCTCCAATCTCCTTATTGTTGAACGATTTCATGGAGAAAAGACAGTGCCCGAGGAGAAAAAAATATCTCCTCAACAGCCCGCGGACCTGGTCTCCTTTATAGTGATTGATCCCGGACACGGGGGCAAGGACCCCGGAGCGGTCGGGAAAGCAGGCTTGAAGGAAAAGAACATTACGCTTAAGATTGCCCTGTATCTTGAAAAAAAATTAAAGAAAAAACTTAGCGGCGTGCGAGTTCTGTTGACCAGAAGCAATGATCGTTTTATTGAGCTTTCACAAAGGACGGATATCGCCAACGGCCTGCTTCGGAAAAACGAGAACGGAATTTTCATAAGCATCCATGTTAATTCCTCGCTTTCGAACAGGATATCCGGATATGAGACGTTTTTCCTGTCTCCGAATCCCACGAACGAGGAGGCGCGAAACACCGCCGCATTGGAGAATAATGTCGTCATTCTTGAAGAGAAATCAAAATCTGCGAACAAATCTTATGAGGACGTGGATTATATCGAAGCGATGATGATCACGACCCAGATTCAAAAGGAGAGCTCCGCTCTCGCCAAATCAGTACAGGCGGGAATGGCCAAGCATATCAGATCCTTCGGGTCAAGGGGGGTGAAAAAGGCGGATTTTTACGTCCTGCGCGGGGTACTCATGCCCGCGGTCCTTGTTGAGATAGGCTTCATTACCAACAAGAAAGAGGCCCGGTATCTGAACAGGAGCAGCCATCAGGAAGTGATCGCGGACGGCATCGCAGAAGGAATCGAACTCTTTGTCAAGCGCTACAACCGGCTTTTAAAGATAACACGGTGACTGCAACCCGCGACAGGAAAATAATCGTTACCGGAGCGGCACATGCAAGCTAAAAAAATTCTTGATCCCTGCGGCGGCCTTTCCTTAATATACCTCGGACAGGCTGCGGGGTTATGAAATATGAAAATTCAATTTAAAGATGCGTTTAGCAACGCCCGCGTGATTTTTAATGAGCAGGTATTGAAAAGGGCGATCGGTCTGATCGCAAGGCTTAAATTCGAACTGTTCGAGCAGCCCAACAAAAAAGAAAGAAACCGCAAAATCATTTTGGTGCTCACCCTACTGTTCATGCTTGATTATCTAATGTATTGCCTGCATACGAGGACCGGCGTATTCGACATCTTCCCTGCGATCCCTTCCCATGATCAACGCAGGGACGTCACGGTTTTTCTCCCCGCACTCGACGGCTCCACGATTTTCCGCGAAAAGCGATCAATTCCGGAATACGAAAGCGATGAAAAGACGGCCAGGGAGCTCTTTTATATTGTGGCGAGAGGATCGCAGTATGAGAATACGGCTCCAGCCGTGCCCGCGGATCTTTTTGTAAAAAAGATATGGCTCTATGGTACGGGGAAGGGCAAAAAGAAGGTTTGCGTGTTCGATCTCGACCCGGTGGAGCTTTCGCAGAAGGTGACGATTTTATCGAATTCGGAAAAGCAGTTTTTAGAGGCGCTTGATGAAACGATCAGGACCAACATTCCCTCGGTGAAGGGGATAATGGTATTGGGAAACGGGGTCCCGGGTGCGAGTCTGTGGGAGCCCTGATTCATCCGCCCGCCACGCATACATCTCATAATCAAGAGGCTTTAATCCCGCCATTCCCCCCTGAATACCTCCGCGGCCGGTCCGTTCAGATAGACGAAATTATCCTTTTCATTCCATTCAGTCCTCAGATCGCCTCCCTTCAGGCGGACGACGATTTTCCGTGAGGTTAGCTTGTTCAGTATGCATGCAACAGCAACGGCGCACGCCCCGGTCCCGCACGAGAGGGTTTCCCCCGTGCCCCGCTCCCAGGTTCTTTGGATCACCTTTTTATTATCGATCACCTTTACGAATTCCACATTAGTCCTGTTCGGGAAAAGGGCGTGATTTTCAACAAGCGGTCCGTATTTATCTATAGGGAAGTTCTCGATCTCTTCAACGAAAATGATTACATGTGGATTCCCCATCGAAAGGGAAGTTATTTCGAATCGCGTTCCGTCGGCAAGGTGCAGCGTTTCGTTGATCACCATGCCCGGCGGTCCGATCATCGGAATTTGCTCCCGTTGAAGCACGGGCTCGCCCATATTAACGACGACGCTTTTCACCTCGCCGTTTTTAACGATACAATCCAGCTTCTTGATGCCTGCAAGCGTCTCAACAGTCACCCGGCTCTGCTTGGTCAGTATATTGTCATGAATATATTTTGCAAAACAGCGGATCCCGTTACCGCACATTTCGGCTTCGCTTCCATCAGGATTGAAAATTACCATTTTAAAATTGGCAATGGATGAATCATGCAATACGAGCACGCCGTCCGCGCCGATTCCGTAATGACGATCGCACATTCCGCCCACAATCTTTTTAATCCCGGCGGTTTTGTTTTTTCTGCCGTCGATGACAATAAAGTCATTGCCGGTTCCCTGCATTTTAGTGAATTTGATCATTCAAGCAATCCGCTCATCATGATATGATATTTTTTTGCTCTCTTTATTAATGATTTAATTAAAAAATAATTAAAAAAAATCGAATCCCTCCTCCTTTCTGAATATGAAAAAACACTGAATAAAAAAGTAAAGTCATAAATTATGAGGAGAGGGTGATAATTTTGATTGATTTGAAAACAGGGAAAAAGTCGATATGAAGTAATAACCGGATGTGTACATATCGCGGTAGTCATGAAATATGAAAAACATCTGTATAGTTATCGCATCTCTGCTTGGATCCCTGGGATTTGCCCTGATCCTTTATCTCGGTGGTTTTAGCTTCTCAAAAGGCTCGCGGTTGGACTGGCAATACAAGGATAAGGAGATATCATCGAGGCTTCTCGCAATACCGATTCTCCTATATCACAATATAGACGGCAGGGGTCCGTTTTCAATCGATCTGGCGGTCCTGAGGGAGCAATTTCGTCTGATAAAAGAAAAAGGAATGAGGGTGGTTCCACTTCATGAGCTGGTCGGCAGACTCGAACATCCCATACCCTTCAGGGAAAAAGGAGTGGTCATCACCTTCGATGACGGCTATTTTTCCACCTACACGCTGCTGTTGCCGCTTGTAAAGGAATTCGGGTATCCGATAACCCAGTTCGTATATTGCGATGCGATTTCGCACAGGTCGTCGAGAAGCTTGACATGGGATCGTCTGAGGTCCATGGACAGGCACGGAATCGATATTCAATCTCATTCAATCAGCCATGCCGATCTGACTGAGCTATCAGGGAGGAATGATCCGGTCTCCCGTAAAAAACTTTTTGAAGAGATATATCTTTCAAGGAGAATCATCGAGCTGTATCTGGGCAAGAAGGTTGATTTTTTTGCTTTTCCGTATGGAAGGTATGACCTCTACCTGGCGAGGCTGGCGGCGGATGCGGGCTATAAAAGGG
This sequence comes from uncultured Leptospirales bacterium, assembly GCA_964529965.1. Lineage (GTDB taxonomy): Bacteria > Spirochaetota > UBA4802 > UBA4802 > UBA5550 > RBG-16-49-21. The sequence goes on from CAZHAD010000013.1 coordinate 18,191, forward strand.
TGTTCTCCACCGACTACGGCTCGAATATCATTAGCAGGGATAATTTTTGTCTCAGAAGAAGCCATATCAAGAGCAGTTATTCATTGCATTATTTTGAAAATTTGATTAAATAGCATATGCCTTCTTCATCCCGGTCATCCGCCCTGCATCAGTTGTCCGGCCCGGTTGAAGATTGATATGTCTCATGGGCAGGATTGCATGTCAATTTTTTCATTGACAAACGATGAGAAGATAATTATCATTCAGACCTTCTCGTTGTGATGGTTTCCGCGTTTTATTTCTGTGACATAAGGGACAACAACTCCTCCGCATCGATTAAAAAGAATTATCGGAGAGCTGCCTTGTGCACACAACCAGTTTTTCAATATAATATGGGTGTCAAGATGTTTTGGAGAGGTTTATCGGCTTTTCATAAAAATATCCGTGATGAGGAAATGGAATGAGAAGATTAACCGGGATATTATTTTTTATATTTTTATCAAGCGTACTGGTTTATGCAGATGAGCAAATCCAGGTTGACAATCAGAATTTCCAGGAATACAAGGGGCGTGTCGGCGTATGGATGATGGTGGTCTCTCCGGCGCACCTCAATTATTATATTCATAAATTCTATATCACCAGAAAAGAGGTTGAGGATGCCAACGGCCGCATCAGGTATAGGGAGTATCTGTTCATCCCCTATTCGGAAAAATACACCAGGGAATTGGAGGCAGAGGGGATACACAGGCAAACCGTTACCACACGCACAAACGATTTCATCTGGCCCCTGGCGAATGTGAAGAATATTTCGTCGGCCTTCGGACGGCGCGGAGCCCGGTTTCACACGGGAACCGATATGCCGGCGGTACAGGGCACGCCTATTATCGCGGTTATGGACGGCAGGGTGGTTTCCACCAGATTCGAGGGAGGGTTCGGCTGGACCATCTGCATGGAGCACCGGGATAACTTTTTTACCCGATACGCCCACTGCTTTAAGATTCTGATAAAAGAAGGTGACTACGTCAAAAAAGGCCAGGTTATCGGTCTCGTAGGCAATACCGGCACCTCGACCGGCAATCACCTGCATTTTGAGATCAGATACAACGATATCCCGCTCAATCCCCTTGACTTTTTGCCCTACAAAGAGGACCTGGCGGTTCGGCACTCGGTACGTAACTGGAAGTAGAATGGTGCGTGCATCACAAAGGGGGCCGGCGCAACGCGTCGCCGCCGGCCCCGGAGGCCTAAGCGATTCGGTTATTTATTCTCCCCTTTGGCCGGGGCCTTGTCTATGGCTTCTTCCAGGTTGATCTTATTTTCTTTTAAGAACGTCTGGGTGTCCGGATCAATGCGGTAAAGATCATTGATCATTTCGCTTATGCGATCCTGTGTCGGGAACGTTTTTTTAATTATCTGTTCCTCCGCGGGGGACCCGTAATAGGCCATGGAGGCGATTTTTCCTATTATTTTTTCTATATCCTTCTGGGTATTATTTATGATATTTATCGTGTTGGCGCCCGTTTTATATCCCCAATCAAACCCGTCGGTCGTGTTGACTGTAAATGTCTCGGTGATGCCGTCCCCATCCCCGTCCTCGGCGAAATATACCGCCCCTCCGTTCTTTGTATGGGCTGTGACCGCTATCGAAAACTTGACGGGGCCCTGATCGGATATTTTTTTTGGCAGCTCGCTCCTGAGCACGGTCATGTCCGTATCCGTTCTGTCGATGATAAGCGACAGAAAGATGGTCACGTGCTTTCTAAGGAACTCATTCCGTATGTTAATATAAAAATCGTTATAGTTGGCGGCGATCCAGTCTTTAGAAGTGTTTTTCAGAAGCTCGACCTTCCTGTTCGTCGCCATGAAAAAATTCGGTTTTCCGCATATTTTATTCACCCACAGGTCGGGGCTCAGCTGGTTTCCGTTTGCATACAGGAGCGCCTTCTTCCGTATCATGCTCGAATCATCATATCCGTCTTCGAACAGGTATATTTTTTTATTTTTGATTATCATGAGCGCGGCAATGGAATTGTCCTCGGTATCGATCTGGAATTGATTGTACGGCTTCTCATATTGCTGATACGCGATCCTGTTTTCGTCGTATCGATTCAAGTCTATTATATCTATAATCTTGAATTCAAAATTTCTCGAATAAAGATTCCGGAGCGGAAACAGCATAAAGAGCGCATATATAATGACCGTAAGCTTGCGTATTGTATGTGACATAGATACTCCTCCATGATTTTGATGATATGGCCGGTGCTCCGAATCAGTGATTTCTATATGAAACTGGAGTTATTTGCATTTTGTCAAATATTTTTCAGGTCTGTTTGCGTTTATCAATCTTTCTTTTTTCTTTTCTCCATTTTGCCCTGTCGATCCTGGTCCATGATTCGACGACGTATTTGGAGAGTGAGTCGATTGTATCCGTCCGATGCGGTGCCTTTTTCGGCTTTTTCCTGGCATGCCTCTGCCTTGCCCCGAGCTCTTCCAGCTCTTTGCGGGTGAGTGAGGCCTCGGTGCGTAGAAAATCTTCAACCAGCGCGGCCGGGTCGGAGCCTTTTTCCAGAAAATCGAGGATCACCCCGATTTTTTTCTTGTTCGCCAGGTTTTGAGCCAGAATGTCCGGTATTACCGATGCTTTGCGGAGGCACGTCATCAAGGCGACGGACAACGCGGTCAGGGCCGCGGCCTGTCCTCCCTCAGTTGCCGTAAGGTACAGGGCTGAGGGATCATCCCCTTGAATGGCGCTCAATGCAAGCAAATAAGGTATGATCGCATGCGGCATGTTCACGGTCGCCCTGGCGATCGGGGTCTTCAGCCGTTTGTTCATCCAGCCGCATATGTCCGCTTCCGCCTTCGCTTTATCCGTGATGCCCTTTATCCGCCCCAGGATTCCGTTCATCTCTCTCAACCCTGCGGTAAGCTCTTCGGGGTTGGCCCCCGCGTCGAATACTGCTCCCGGGTTGGCATGTATGTGCTCGATGAGCAGATCGTTGCTGTCAATGCCTGCTTCCGTATAATTGATCGATTCCGGCTGTTCATCGATCAGGTATCGCACGAGTGATCCAATCGATAACGCACCTGAGAGGGTGGAGGCATCACGCGTAAACATGAGGACATATGAAATTATGTCCTTGGTCAGTTCAAGGCGGGATCCATCGCGTATGGATAGGGGTATGCTTGAGGGTATTACCCTGACGCAGGGCAGCGCCGGAACCGCCGTTTGACGCGTGGGGTTTTTGATCCTGGCTATCAGGTTTTTTTCAACGAGGTCCGGATGGCGGAAGATTCCTGATGCGGATTCTTTGACGTCCGGAGAGGCGGCAACGTATCCGGTGAAGGATTCTGTGATTGCGCCGGTGGGGCACGCGGCGGCGAGAATGGCGAACTGTGATATGCTGGAATAAAAGCCGGGCTTTTTCCATCGTTCCATCTTTCCCTTTAAGGCGGGGGCGGGATCGACATACCCGTCGATTTTTTTGAAATGTGAACGGATATGGCCGCGCCCGAGGCCGTCAAAGGCGGAGCCGAGCGCATCACCGATGATTATTCCAAGAAGAATGTTTTTCATCTCATCCATGATCATGCAGCAGTCCCGCGTCCGTGAACCCCTGACGCGTCCGGCATGTATCGGTAATATGGTTGACATTTGTCGCTTTTTTTCAAATATATTTTTTATTTTTATTGCCTCACGGCGCTTCATATGCATATTTATTAAATATAATTGCGGGTTTTCGTTTAAACACTGAAGCTCCCGGGAGGGTAAGGGCGAGGAAATATAATTTTTTGACGTTGCCTGCGGTTGTCTGTTTTGGGCGAAAGGAGGAAAGAGATGAAGCGTATCACACTGGTCCTGATCGTGCCCATGGTGCTGGGTTTGGGATGCATCAGAGAGAAGGGGGGCGATCTTTCGAAGATCATTTTCATGATCGGGGAGGTGACGAAGAACAATGCGGCGGTCCAGATCGGAGACCCGGTGCATGAGAGGGACGTTATTCGAACCGGGGCTGATTCTTTCTGCGATATCAAGATCGGCGAATCGCTGATCAGGGTCAAACAGAACACCCGGGTGCTCATGTCCAGCCTTGTCAGAAAGGGAGCCGCTGAAAATATATCGATTGATCTTGGCGTGGGCAAACTCCTGTGCAAACCGAAAAAGCTTTTGAAGTCAGAATCATTTCTGATCAAGACCCCGACCGCGATCGCGGGCGTCAGGGGCACGCAGTTTACCGTAGAAGCGGATGCAAACAGCACCTCGAGGATCAAGGTCTTTGAAGGCCATGTCAAGGTTGCAAAAAGGATCAGGTATCTGGACCCCAGCATAAGCGAAGTTTTAAAGATGGCGCCCGAGGTCAACAAGGATGAGAAGGTGATCATCACAAAGCCTGAAGTCGAGAAAACCGAAAAGCTCGTCGACTGGATCTTGGATTCCGAGCCTGCAAAGAGCGATGAAGCCGCTGTGCGGCTGGTCCTCAAGAGGGCCGGCGGAGATATCGTAGCCGGTAAAGAGGATATTAAAAAATTCTCGGTCGCCGATTATGCAAAGGATAACAGGGAAATAATCGCTGTAAAAGAGAAACCTGTCGAGGTGATTCGGCAGATAAAAAAGGTCATCAAGATTGAGAAGGAAGCGCCCAAGCCGCAGGGAAGGATTCTCATCACCCGGTACGAAGTGTTTTTCATCAAGAACGGCAAGGTGGAATGGGAGGGCAAGGTCGTTGAGGATCCGGTTAAGAGCAACGACCGGCTCTATATCGCTTCAGGTGACTATGTATTTTGCGCCTCGGTGGACGGTCCCGTGTTGTGGAGGAAAAAGTTCGAGAATGAGGGAAGGATCCGGATCGTGGAAAACAAGCTCGTCGTCGAGACGAAAGGAGAGGAAATCCGGCTCGACCTCAACACCGGGGACAGGCGTTAACTCAGACGGCATGGACGATGGACAGCAGCAGGTTTGCGCCGTCCATAAGATCTTTGATGAGGATAAATTCCTGCGCGGTGTGGACGCGCTGCATTCCTGCGGAAACGTTGACGGCTTTTATCCCGGCCCTGTTGAATACGTTAGTGTCGCTTCCCCCTCCCGAAACCTCAAATTGATGGGCGATGCCGACCCGGCGCATGGCGTTTGCCGCAATCCTGACGATCGGGTCGTTCTCCCTTATGCTGAATCCTGAATATTCAAGGTTGCGCGTCACCGTACAGCGCGCGCCGGATTGGGCCGCGATATCCCTGGCCGTTTGACGCACGATGGCTTCATTGAGCAGCAGCTTTTTTTTATTTATCGATCTGACTTCAAGGACGCATGCGGCTTCTTCGGCCACGATGTTTGTCGCCCTCCCGCCCGTGATGGTTCCCACGTTCAACGTTGTCTCAAAATCAATCCTTCCCGATGGGAGGCGGGTAATGATCTCGGAGAGCACCTTGATTGCGTTTATCCCTTTTTCGGGCTCCATTCCGGCATGAGCGGCCTTGCCGACCGCCGTGATTTTCATGGTGGAATGGTAAGGGGCCCTGAGCACTATTTTTCCGATGCGCCCGTCGCTGTCAAATACGAAGGCGCATCTCGATTTGAGGATCGACATGTCGAAGCATTTAATACCGCACAGCCCCACTTCCTCGGCGCAGGAGAAGAGCATCTCTATCGGACCGTGGCGCATTCCCGTTTCGGCGATGACGCGCAGGCCTTCCAAAAATATCGCGATCGCGGCCTTGTCGTCGCTCCCGAGTATCGTGGTGCCGTCTGAGGATATTTTTTTATCGTCGACCACCGGCTTTATATTTTCACACGGGGTGACGGTGTCCATATGGGCGGAGAAGAGGACGGGCCGCCGTTTTTTTTCACCGCCGACGGTAAGGAGCAGGTTGTGCGACTCCCCGCATGAATATTTTTTGGCAACCACGGGGAGATTTTTTACGGAATTGATTATATATTCGATGATCCCGTTCTCCCTCCATGAGGGCGATGGAATTCTCACCAGTTCCGAAAAGGTTTTAACGAGCCTTTTTCTGTTTATCCTGTACATATCGCTGTCGCCTCATATCACGGCGAGATGCTGTTTTATTCTGGCTGAATATTCTTCCATGATGGCATCCCGCAACTCGGTCGTCTCACCCTCGCCGTAAAGGTGGAGCAGGGGATGGGATGTATCCGGAAGCACGAGCACCCACGCATTGCCTTTATTGATCCTCACCCCGTCTATAAGGTCAATCTTTTTCTGGTCGACCTCAGATGAAAGTTTCCGCATTGCCGAGGCTTTATTATCGGAGGCGCAGTAGATCGATGTATGCTTGACGTTTCCCTTCGGAAGGGTCGATTTTACATCATACAGCATCGAGCGCTCAAGGGTGAGAAACTGGAGGACGCGCAGAAAGACAAACAGTGGATCATATTTCAGCTCGAGATAGGGATACCTGCCTGAGGGACCGCCCAGGAAAATGTCCGTGTCTCCCGCCGGAGCCCGCAGCCCGGTGCTGGTCCTGACCGCGGATCCGCCCTGCGAGATTATCAGCTTCTCGAGCGTCATTGACGCCGATGCAGGGATATTGATCATCATGTCCTTGCGATACCTGAGATAGTAGAGGCTCAGGATGGCCACGATGTCTTCATCGGTCAGGATATCTCCCTGCTCGTCGACTACGGTGATGTTTTTACAGTGCGGGCCGACGATTATGCCGATCTCCCGGTTCATTCTGGCCATGCTCACGACATTACGTATCGCGTCGCGGGTGTCCGACTTCGTCTCCCTTTCGCCCGTGAACTCCTTGATCTGGCCCCGCAGCACAATCGTCTCGCACCCGTATTCGGAGAGCATCTCGGGAAACACATGGGATGCAGTGCCGTTGAAGCAGTCGACGATGATGTTCCTTTTTTTTTGCCGGGGTATATCGTCGAGGTAAAAACGGATGTTGCTGATGTATGATTCCACGTGATGGCTCGGATAGATGAGCTTGCCGGTTTCAAAGGCTTCTTTGCGCGGGTAGTCTCCGCGGAAAAAGATGTTTTCGATTTTTTTTTCATCGTTGATGGATATCCGGTACCCGTGCTTGTCATAAAGGACGATCTGTATGAACTGAAGCTCCGTCATGGGGGATATCTGTATGTATGCACCCATGTCCGCGTTCAGAAATCTCGCGGCGAAGCGGTTGACCGGCATCGATTCAATCTCCAGGTCGTATACGTCGACGCCCATGGCCAGCAGTCCTGCGGTGAAGGCGCGCATGATGAGCCGTGCGGCGGATGTCGTGTCGCGGCTCACCGTGATTTTTGCATCCTTTCCCAGAAACGCGCCGACCGCGGATCCGAGCTTTGAGGCGAATTCCGGCGTGATCTTGACGTTGAACGTGCCCTCGATGCCTTCTGCACCGAAGAGGGTCTTTTTTTCCCGCTGGCCCCAAATGATGTCCTGTACGAGCCTGGTGCCCTGCTCAATGGATTTATCGGGCCAGATGCGGATCCCCGCTCCGATTTCGACACCGGCGCCTATCCTGCAGTCGTCGCTGACGACTGCACCTTCATATATGGACACGTGCTCCTCCAGAACGCATCGCTTGCCCACCACCGCACCGCGCAGCTCGCACTCGGGACCGATTATGGTGCTGTGGAGTATGATGCTTTTCCGAATGGAAGCCTTTTCCTCTATGATGCAGTTGTCGGCGATCACCGAGAAGTCAGACACCTCCGCATCCTCTTTGATCCTGACGAAATTTCCGATCACGAGGGGACCCTTTATACGTGCTCCGGAATGGATTTCCACGTCCTTCCCGACCCATATGTTCCGGGCTATTTTCTTGCCGGGGAAGTCTATATTGACCTTTCCGCCGAGGATGTCATTGTGTATCTCCGCATACGCGGTCAGGTTTCCTACGTCTCTCCAATATCCATCTGCGATGTACCCGTACAGGGGCACCCTTTTCTTTTGAAGAAGAGGGAAGAGATCCAGGGAGAAATCGAATTTCTGCCCCGGGGGGATATGTGAGCGTATTATTTCAGGCTCGATGATGTATAATCCCGTGTTGGCGGTGTCGCTGAATATCTCGCTCCAGGAAGGCTTTTCCAGAAACCTCTCGATCCGTCCCTCTTCATCGACGATGACTATTCCGAAATCCGTGGGCTTGCTCACCCTCTTTAACGCGATCGTAAAGGAGGATTTCTTTTTTTTATGATATTCGAGTATCTCGGCGATGTTAAAATCGATTATGCAGTCGCCGCTCAGCACCACGATCGTGTCAATGCTTTCCCCCGCCGCTTCCTTCACCCCGCCGGCGGTGCCGAGCGGATTTTCTTCAACCGAGTAGGTTATGCTGACGTCCCACTCTGACCCGTCCCCGAAATAGTTTTGAACGTTTTCCGGAAGGTAATAAAGGCTTATTACAATTTCCCTTATTTCGTATCTGCGCAGGAGGTTGAGCACATGCTCGATTACCGGTTTGTTGATGACCGGTACCATCGGTTTGGACCTGTTGCAGGTCAATGGTCTCAACCGCGTTCCTTCGCCGCCTGCCATGATAATGGCTTTCGTCATGTAAATTCTCCGAAGATACTGTAATGAATATTCAAAAAATTGAGAAAGTCAACCAAATTCCGGCTCAAGGACTTGAAAAGTAGTCATGTCGTGCGAAGGGGGTCGGTTAGTGCAATGCGGTTTGGTATCAATATTTATAAATCATTTTCCCGATCATCGAATCCTTACGAATAAGCCCCAAAGTTCTGCTGTCAGATCCCTGATCGAGGTTATCGCTCAGCACAAAATATTCTCCCATTCCGACTTTTGTAACCGGCAAGGAGTCCCGTCGGCTGAAAATCACGGGAAAATTTCTTTTATCCGAGGATCTGGTTTTCCATCTGTAATCGAATTTGTGATTGTTGATGTATAATACCTTGTCTTTTATTTCGACGAAGTCTCCGCCGGCGGAAACAACCCGTTTAACGAGAACCCTGCCCGGCTCTGCAGGGCTGTTGAAGAGTACGATATCGCCGGGCTTAGGAGAAACATGCTTGAGGATTATCAGGGTATCGCCTTTTTGCAGATTCGGCTCCATCGAATTGTCCGGCACATGGAAGGGCACGAACACTGATCTGGATATTGCAAAGCCGGCGGCAATGCCGCCTAAAAACAAAATCGTTTTAATAACGGCGTTCGATATTGTATGTTCCCGGTGCGGCATGGACGTCCTTTGGGGCAACCATCAGATCTGTGATTAAATATATCAATAAAAAAAAACCATTCCTGCAGCACTGCCTTCCTTTCCCGTCGCATTATAGCAAAAACTCGATGGAACGGCCTTTCCGCTTCTCCCTACGGTGACGGAAAGGCAACTATCCACAGCAATAATATGATCCACGCATGATATTAATTTCTTGACAGCCAGTCCATTTATTATAAAATTATTGAGTGAGCGTATTGTACAATTGATTTTTTTCAGGGAAAAACAGGTTCTTATTCAGAGAGGGGACATAATAAATATTGCATAACATAACCGTTCGGCCGGAAAATTTATCGCAGCGCGCCCGAATACCCCGTCCCGAGCTCCGGGGATGAGGCGCGCAAAACATAATGCGAAAAAATACCCCGCAGCTTGCTGCGTGGGTATTTTATATTCAATATTATACATATATTAACCGATATTTTTTCTAGTAACAAAATGATATGATAATCAGTCGAGATTTGTTGTGGTGACCCCTTATAATTATTCATGTCCGCCTCTGCTCCATCCGCGGATGAGCGGACATCCTTGATTATTGAGTTTTGCAGCAAATCTTCGATACATGGGTAATAATCATCTTCATTCAAGGAGCAAAAAATGAGACAGATAACCAGGTTTAGCATATTGTCGCTGTCCGTTGCAATCATGATGCTGTTTAACGGCAATGGGACTGTGAATCTTCGCGCTCAGCAGGCGGCAAAAAAAGAACCAGTAAAAGAAGTGAAAAAACAGAAGCAGGACGGACTGGTCGTCGACTGGTTGTGTGATTTTGAGGATTGCGAGGATTGGAGGGCGGTTGCCACATGCCCTATTGGGGATACAAAGATTCGGAAAATACCGGGAAAGCCGAGGCCGGTCAATGACCAGGGGCAGTTCGTCAACGAGGAGGGACAGCCTGGCGAGTTCAAGAATGAATTTACCGACGATAACGGGATTACCCATAAAAACGATTATGTTCTCGGCGTTAAAACCTATTTTCTCGACAGGGGTTTTGACCGGGTCGAAGCATTTCCGCCTTATGAATATATCATACGCGGAAAGGCCCGGGAGATCAGGGTATGGGTGCTGGGAAGGAAGTTCCGCCATACGCTTTACGTGAAGCTGCGCGATTATAAAGGCCAGATCCATAAGCTGAAGGTCGGGCGTCTTGATTTCTGGGGATGGAAGGACATGTCGGTCATCATTCCCGGATGGCTTCCCCAGTCGGCAAGCTACGCAATGCTCGATAAGAACCTGCATTTTGTATCGTTTTTCATTGTAAGCGACCTGTACGAGGTTCCCGGCACCTTCTATGCGTACTTTGATCAATTACGCGTGATCACTGATCTGTCTGAATTCACCGGTGACGAGTTTATCAAGGACACCTGGTAAAATTGAATTATGGTATTTTACGGCAAGAAGGGAGGCTTTAAATGAGAGCTTATTATAAGAAGATTTCATCCATGCTGCTGATCATAGCGATCGCCGTTATGTTCGGCTCTGTTGCTTCTAAAACAGCAAACTCCAAAATCATAACGAACGTACCGTCTGATGTGAGCAGCGATGAACTTATGGCGGTTGTCGTCGAAGATTTTGAAAACACCCAGGTAGGAGACAACGGCTGGGCGATCGCGTCGATACCGAAGCAGTTTACCAAGGCCGAAACCGAGGCCAAGCTGAAAATGAAAAACCCGGTACCCATCATTGAAATGAAAGTTATTCCCGGCGCCCCCAGCGACATGGGCGTGGAGCCGTGGTCGCTCACCGGATTGGGGGAAAAGAAGGATAAGGTTCTCGGCGTACATTTCCAGTTCAGGTATCCTGGTACGAATGAGATTTCAATCCTGGCGCCGCCCGAGGTCCACTGGAAAGAGAAAAAGCCGATGTACACGTACAATCCTAATACCGGCAAAAAAGAGCAGGAAAGGGGATTGGAGCTGCCCGGCAAGGCGCGGGAGATTTCCTTGTGGGTCATGGCTCATGGTCTACCGTACAGCCTGGAAGCATGGCTCAAGGATTTCAAGGGGAACACCCATATCCTCAAGTTCGGTTCCATAAATTTCGTTGGATGGAGGCCTGTAAAGGTATCCATACCTGGTGATGTACCGCAGACCTTTGAATCATACCCTCAGACCAGAATCACCAAGATCACGAGGTTCGTGCTCAGGGCCAATCCTAATGCCGCTCGGGAGGAATTGATGCAGGAAGCGTTTTTCTTTTTTGACCAGATCAAGGTGTTGACCGACACCTATGAGGTGAATTTTGACGGTCAAAACCTGCACAAGGTATTTGAGAGCGGCGCTCAAAAGGGTGTGGAAAAGAAACGGCAGTAGTTGAACTGTAGATAATTCACAAAGTTAACATCATTTCGTTTTTATTGTAGAAAAATACCCATCGATTTCGTAAGATGGGTATTTTCTATTTTTATTTAACCGAAAAAGTGATGCTGCCGAGTATCGGATCGGCGTCCTGATTGATGTTTCTTCAGGAGTTAAAGAGGGCTTTGACCCCCTAATATCGTGTTGGGTTGATGATATGGCGAAAGAAAAAATAATGGAAAAACTGGATTCTCTTTTTAAAGAAGAGCTCTGGGGCAGGATTGAGCCGAAAGACGTAGGCATTTCAAAATTCAAGATTTTGGACGATCTTTTCAACCTCGTTGTGTTTGAAAATGCAATTCAGGAAACCCTTGATGTATGCAGGAGCCATCTTGAAGAGCATCCCGATTCAATCACCGCAATGTATTTCATCGGGCTGATAGGATACCATATCGATAGCATCGAAGATTCAAAAAACCTGAGGCGCCTCATCGATATTTTTACCGGATATCATAAATGGGCGGTCGTCGAGTTGATCGCCGAGAAGATTTTGGAATACGGCGAATCGAGCGCGGCCCTCCGCGCACTCGCGCTTTCGCTCGAGCGGCTCGGCCGTAACAAGGACGCCATCCCGGTTCTGGAAAGCCTGCTCAAGATAGATCGTTTTGACGCCGAGCTTGCGAAAAAGCTCGCATTCGCCATCATCGACGAAGATCCCGACAAAAGCATCCAGTATATGAAGCTCTCCATCGAAGGCTTCATCAAGAATAAAAAATATGACGAGGTCACGAGCTTGTGGACGAAGCTGGTCTCGGTATCATGGGAAGACATCGCCTTCTTCGAGCGGATAGAGCGCTTTCTCGTTGAAGCAAAGCAGCTTGACCTGGCGGCCAGTCTGTTAAAGATACTGCTCGCCAAATACCGTGACGACCAGGACCCCAATCTTTCCATCGAGCTTTTGAAAAAGATACTGAAATATCGTCCCGATGACACCCACGCCCGCAAGGAGCTCATCAATCTGTATCGGGTGAAATATCAGAACCATTCACAGTTCGAGCAGTTCATGAGGCTGTCAAAGCTCGCCAATTATAAAACCCCGGTTAAATACGCGATCATTGACTTCGAAAAAAATATCGTGTTTGACAAGGGAAACTACGCCTACCACAGCACGTGGAAGCTCGGAAAAATCGTCGACATAAACAGTGAAAACATAGTGATCAGCTTTAGCGGCAAGCCTGAGCACAAGATGTCCATACCCATGGCGCTGCAGTCTCTTGCGCCGATCGGCAAGGACCACCTCTACGTGATGCAGTATGAGGATCCCGAATACGTGAGGTCCCTGTTCAAGGATGATTTTTTACAGTTCTTCGATATCCTGATAAAATCATACGACGGGAGCATTCTTCTCGAGGATGTCAAGCGCGAGCTAATACCAACGTATGTTACGGAAAAGGGATGGTCGAAATGGTGGAGCAAGGCGAGAACGAAGATCAAGAGGGATCCGCGTTACGGATTCAACGATAAGAAAAAAGACCTGATTTTTCTGCGGGACAAGCCGGTTACCTTCGCCGAGGAGCTGCTGGACAGTTTCAGCAAATCGGATTCGTTCAGCAAGAAGCTGGACTTCGCGCTTGAATTTGTGAACAACATAGAAGTTGAGGAAGGGCAATCCGTCGTCCAGTATTTTGTGGATTATTTCACCGAGGAGATGAAGGGGGATTCGACCACACGGTTGGTGCTGTCATATATGATTCTTAAAGACCTGGCCAAGTTCGTCGATCCGGCGAAGCTCAGGCTCGATGCCCTGCGCCAGAGGGTGGTCGACTTCATCAAGGGGAGCCAGGACCTGCCTTTCCTTTCCAGAAAAATTTCTTCCTATGACTACAAGAAGAATCTGGTCATACTGATCGAAGACTCCCGGGAGGATTGGCCGCACGTTTTGTCCGAGCTACTCTTCGAGACGCCGATCCGCATACATAAGTATGTGATCAACACTCTGATCCGCGCGCATGCTTATAACATCATCAACGGCTTCATAGACAGGGTGATCACCGGCGTGAAGCAGTATCCCGATATATTCATATGGATCGCGAGGAATCTTTTCAGTAAAACGTGGGATTATGACTGGCTTGATTATTCTCGCGAGCAGTTGGCGGTCGTTTATTTCAGGTTTTTAAATGACCTGAAAAAAATGGAAATCGAGGGCAACAGGCTTAAGAACATGGCGCTTGAAGCGCTTTTTGAAAACAACACGGCTGTGCTCAGAAATATCGTGGAGCTGTTTGATCGGCCGTTTCTCGGCAAGCTTTACGATCTTTTCAGCAATGTATCGTATATTGAGGATGCGCAGAGGGAAAGTTTCCTTTCAATAATTAAGGCAAGATACGGCGATTTTCAGCAGGCCGCGCCACAGTCTGAAGAGGCCGTGGATCTCGATGAGGAAAAGCTCATCGTGTCCCAGGAAGGATATAAAAAGATGAAGGACGAGTTGGATCGCATGGTTTCGGTTGAGCTCGTTAACATATCCAAGGAGCTCACGAAGGTGGCCGATGTTTCGGCCGATGTAAGGGAGAATGTAGAGTATAATGCGCTGATGGAAAAACAGGGGATACTCGAGCTTTCCATTTCGAAGCTTGACGGCGATATCAAAAAGGCCCAGGTGCTTAATCCTGACGATATAACGGCAGATATGGTCAATGTCGGCACAAGGGTTATACTTCAGAACGTTAAAAGCGGCGAGGAGCGCGAATACACTATACTCGGACCGTGGGATGCCGATTTTGAGAAGAAGGTTCTTTCATACCGGTCCCCTATTGCAAAATCCCTGCTGGGGAACAAGGAGGGCGACGAAGTCGTACTCGAGACCGAAGAGGGGAAGAACAAATACAGGATAAAGGAGATAAGGAAATATAAATAGTTTCAT
>CAZHAD010000013.1:32693-46297 GCA_964529965.1 uncultured Leptospirales bacterium
CTGATTTATAATTGAAATATATTTGACAAAAACAGCAAGTCCTTACTATGCAATTAAGGGCGGGTTCTAATCCGCCCATGCATCTATATATGCCGCGATGGTGGAATTGGCAGACACGCAAGATTCAGGATCTTGTGGGCATTACGCCTGTGAGGGTTCAAATCCCTCTCGCGGCACACCGGACACACCGATGAGGATATTTTTTCACCCACCTCCGTGGCCTCCGTCCTCTTGCGGCTGACGCAATGGGCAGCCCTTTCAAAAAAATCCACAAAAAACTTTTTAAATAAAGATCCCCGTTCGTATAAGATTACAGGGGGATCTCATGATCATTCTTCGAAGAATGCTTGCATTCACGATGCTTGCATTATCATTTTCATGCAAATATCCTTCCCCATACAGGCCGCTTTTCGAGCTGCTCGAGCCGGGCATCTATGGTTTGGAGATCATCACGGACTCGGACCGGATTTATGAGCATCAAACGGTACAGGCCCATGCCATGGCGATTCAGGCGGATGGAAGGAAGTCCGAGCTTTTCAGGGACGAGGTTGTATGGGAGAGCCTGAGTCCAGGGATTGTTTCGGTTGACGGGGACGGAGCCGTAACCGGGCTTTCCGCCGGCATTGGGGGAATCCGGGTCCTCTATGGGGATATGACCGCATGCGATGAGATCACGGTGGCGGTGAAGCCCGATTACGGCTCCGTCATGTTAAGCGAGGTGCTGTGCGATCCGGAGGGGAGCGATGACGGAAGGGAGTACATTGAGCTGTACAATGACGGCGACCGGGAGTGTGAAATATCCGGCCTCAGGATCATCGACGGCAATACGGGCAGCACCCCCTTTGTTTTTCCCGCGGCCAGCGTGATACAGGCAAAAGGAAGGCTGATCATCGCCCAGTCCGCTGATGGGTTTTTTGGCCTGTTCGGCGCCGACCCTGATTACGCGGGATTAACGTTTGCATTGAATAATAGCGGGGAAACGGTCATGCTTGTTCTTCCGGACGGCGTTGTTGCTGATGCGGTTTTCATCAGGGGAGGGTCAGCGGAATATCCCGCACCGGATACGTGGGGGTCGGGCACGTTACCCTCTTCGCAATCAGGATATTCAGTGCAAAGGATCAACTCGTTTGATTCGGACACATTTTCTGACTGGACGAGCGGTCTCCCTTCACCCTGGAAGTAAAGGAATTGTAATTTTGCTTGGGATAGTATAAGATAAAGTAGAAAGAAGACAGAAGAGATCGCGGGATGAGAGATTCAAGCGACGAGTTTTATCGCAGTAAGTTGCAGTGTAAGTTATAATATCAGGTCAGAAAAATCTATATCCGGTATATTGTTAAGGTCTATTTCAGGAATTTCTACAATTGTTTTTGAAAAACCGAATTCGGAGAGAAATTTCATGAATACTTTTTTCGAATCCTCGGTGATTTCAGTTTTTTCATCCGGATACAGATTGTAAATTATCCCCCGAACATGTAAATTTCTCCTCTCAATGGCCTCAAGGGTAAGGAGCGTATGATTGATGCTCCCGAGACGCGGCGAGCTCACGATTATAACAGGATATCGCCGCTCGGCAAGATAATCGATCAGGGTTGCATCGTCGTTGAGGGGAACATATATCCCTCCAGCACCCTCCACCAGCACATGGAAATACGCGCGTGACAAACGGTCCGTAGCAGCGGAGATGGCCTCGGGATCGATCCTCACGCCCTGGGCCCCGGCAGCCAGGTGGGGAGAGGCGGGCAGTCGCAGCACGTAGGGACAGGTGAGGCCGTTTTTATCCTCTTCTGTGTATCCTATTCCCATGATGCGGCGGTGCACCCCGATATCCTCGGAAATCTCCTCGCATCCGGTTTGAACGATCTTTTGGGTGATCGTCGAAATTCCCTGTTTGAGCAGAAAGCGGGCGAGGAGCCCTGTCGCATAGGTCTTGCCTATTCCGGTGTCAATTCCTGTGATAAAGATCACTCCCATAAAGGTACCACCATGATATGAATGACTTGTCTTTGGCGAATTCTTTATTTCCCTCCCTTGCTGGAGGGATTAGGGGAGGATGATAAATAGTCCCACGATTTCAGCCTAACTTACGTAAACGGCCTTAGTATTTCCGGAATTTCTTTCACGTCCTCCCACTCCATGTCCGCCCTCAGGGAGATCCTGATTCTCGCGCGCCCTTCGGGAACCGAGGGCGGCCTGATCGGGAACACGAAAAAGCTCCGCTTCAAAAGGGCGTCGGCCGCTTCAACCGCCTTGCGGTTTTCGCCGAATATCACCGGCACGATGTGGCTCTGCCCCCCTGTGGCGCAGCCCGCCCGGGCAAGGCCGGCGCGGAGCTTGTCCGATAGTTTAATGAGGCGGCCTCGCTTTGCCGTGCTTGTCCTCATTTCCCGCAGCGCGAACAAACTCCAGTGTGCGATGACCGGAGGAAGCGCGGTCGAGAATATGAGCGACCTCGCCTTGTTAACGAGATATTCAGCAATCACCGGATCGGTTACGGCATACGCCCCGAGAGAGCCGAGCGCCTTTCCGAACGTGGCGACGATCACATCCGCTTCAGCGATTGCGCGGTCGCGCGCGCATATGCCCAGTCCGTCTTCGCCGAACACGCCGACCGCATGTGCCTCGTCGACATACAGAAGGGCGTCGAAATCGTTTTTGATCTCCGCGAGCCTTTTCAAATCGGCGATGTCCCCATCCATACTGAATATCGATTCGGATACGATGATCACGTTGCGGAATGAGCCTCTCCTTTCCGCCAGGGAGGCGGCGAGCCCTTCGTAATCGAGGTGCCCGTACACGATGCGCTCGGCGCGGGACAGCCGGATGCCGTCGATGATGCTTGCGTGGTTCAGCGCGTCGGAGCATATCAGGTCGCCTGCGCCCGCCAGGGCCGGGAGAATGCCGGTGTTCGCGTGATATCCGCTGGTGAAGACGAGGGCCTGCTTGTTTTTGGGAGCGTTGCCGTCGGAAAAGGAATGCTCGGAGTATAATTCCGAAAGTGCGCGTTCCAGGGCGGCGTATTTCGAATGATTGCCCGCCAGGAGCCTTGAGGAGGATGCGCCGAGTCCGAGGGAATCGATAATATCGCCCGGGCCGCAGTTCCGGAAGAATCTATCATGCATTTTCCTGTCGGACGCAAACCCCAGGTAATCATTCGAGGACAGGTTCAGGAGTCTGGTATCGCCGCGGATGATGAACTTCCCGTCCCCTACGAGAATGTCGTTCAGCCGCCTGTCCGCGCTTCTTTCCTTAATCTCCGCAAGCTCCTTTTTATAAGTCCGGTATAAATCCCGCTTCATACGCCCGCCAGATCCCCCTCCCGTACGACATCATGGATGGCGCCGGTCACCCTTGCAAGGTCCCGCTCGGATATGATATACGGCGGAATGGTATAGATTACGTTCCCGAAGGGACGCAGCCATACGCCCCGTTCGACGAAGCGGGGAACTGTTTTTGCAACATCAACGGGCCGGTCCAGCTCGACGACGCCGATCGCGCCCAGGACGCGCACATCCGCGACATGCGCAAGCCCGCGGCAGGGCGATAATCCGGCGGTGAGCTGTTTTTCTATTCTCCGTATGTTATCCCGCCACGGCATGGAGAGCAGGAGACGCGTGCTGGCGACCGCAACCGCGCAGGCGAGCGGGTTCGCCATAAAGGTCGGGCCGTGCATGAA
The DNA here is from genome assembly GCA_964529965.1 of uncultured Leptospirales bacterium. Taxonomy (GTDB): domain Bacteria; phylum Spirochaetota; class UBA4802; order UBA4802; family UBA5550; genus RBG-16-49-21. The sequence continues at coordinate 36,370 of CAZHAD010000013.1, forward strand.
CACGCCCGGGTCGCCGTTAGAGATCGCGCCGCTGACCCTTTCGGTGGTGAGGGTCGCGGCGAGGCTCATGAAACCTCCGGTGACCGCCTTGCCCAGGCACATGATGTCCGGGCTGATGCCCGCGTGCTCGCACGCGAACATTGTTCCCGTTTTACCGAATCCGGTGGCGATCTCGTCAAGGATCAAAAGCACCCCGTACCGGTCGCACAGCTCGCGGACGCGGCGCAGGTATTCGGGCGCATAGAAGCGCATGCCGCCCGCGCCCTGGACAATGGGTTCGAGAACGGCCGCGGCTATTGAACGGTGATTTTTCCGGATGATCCCTTCAAATGATTCCATGTCCCTTTCGTCCCATGGATCGTTGAAGGCGCATTTCGGGGCCTCTGCGAAAAATTGATCAGGAAGGGCTCCCCGGAAAATATGGTGCATTCCCTCGAGCGGATCGCAGAGGGACATGGCAAGAAAGGTATCACCATGGTAGCCTGATCTTATCGTGATGAGCCTTTTTTTATTTTTTTCCCCTCGGGCGTACCAGTATTGGATCGCCATCTTGACCGCGACCTCCACCGACACCGAGCCTGAATCGCAGAAAAACACCTTATCCAGAGGAGCGGGCGCCAGGTCGAGGAGGAGCGAGGCGAGATCCCTTGCCGGATGATGGGTAACGCCGCCGAACATCACGTGGGACATCGCGCGGATCTGCTTCCGGGCGGCTTTATTCAATACTGGGTGGTTGTATCCGTGGATGGCGGTCCACCAGGATGAAACGCCGTCGATGAGCGATCGACCGTCGGCCAGTACGAGCCTCACTCCCGAAGCGGAAACGACCGGGAAGACCGGCAGGGGATTCGACATGGATGTGTAGGGATGCCAGATATGCTCCCGGTCGAATACCAGAAGCCCGTCAATTGATTTTGGGTCCATGGATCTTCGCTTTATACTTATCGTGATTGTGGTCGCCGCCCAGAGATGTACGCGCGGCTTTCGGGCCGTGAGGATGAATAAAGACCACTCCAGGACATGTTATTGAAATTTACGCAATTCATCCTTGAAGTCGAGGTCGTCCTTCACCTCTCTTCCCCGTGTCGTGAGATAACCGCCCGTGATGAAGCCGTTCGCGCCCGCAAGCATGATCAGTCCCTGGAAATCCTTCATCCTGGACTCTCTGCCTGCGGCGAACTTGATTATTTTCGTGGGATTGATCAGCCGGAAGAGCGCGAACGTCTTCACGACCTCAGATGCGGGTACCGGCTCCTGACGCTCAAGTGGTGTTCCCGGGATAGGGATAAGCACATTGAGGGGGATCACATCCACGTCCAGGTCCCTGAGGGAGAAGGCCAAGGCGAGCCGGTCCTCCGCGGATTCGCCCAGGCCGATGATTCCGCCTGAGCAGATTCTGACGCCGTGCTTTTTCAAGACCAGGATGGTCTGAATGCGGTCGTTCGCCCCATGGGTAGTTGATATCAAATCCCGGTATCTTTCCGGATTCGTTTGGATGTTGATATTGTAATGCAGGATGTCGTGCCTGGAAAGCTCGAGCGCGGTTTCTTCAGAAAGGTGCCCGAGCGAGGCGCAAATATTTTTATCTGGATAGCGCCGGTGTATCAGGTCGATGGCCTCGAGTATCTGCTTGAAGTCCCCGCTCGTTCTTATATAACCGGTGCCGCTGGTAACGATTCCGAAATTTTCGACCCCTTCAGCAAAGGCTTCCGCCGCCCTGTCCAGAATCATGTCCGCGTCAACCAGACCGTAGCGGTCGATCCGCGCGTTGTGGTGCGTCGACTGGGCGCAGAACCTGCAGTCTTCCGCGCATGCGCCCGACTTGGCGTTCATGATGGTGCAGGAGTGAAACCCTCCGGCGAATCTGTCCCTCACCTTGCCCGCAAGGGACGCCAGGTCGAGTATGTCCCCTCCCTCAAGCATGGACAATTCGGTGAATATTTTTCTGTCCACATGAGTACCGTCAAGAATCGCGTACGCTTTTTCAACGGCCGGATGCAGCATGGGTGAACTCCTTGAAAACCAACTTTTCATAATAAACTATGTCCTTTCTCAGATTTGCATATGAATGTCAACCAAAATGCTCAATTTTCCGGAAGATCACCGCAAGGCTTTTTGCTTAAAAAAAATATTATCTCCAGTAATCACCGCGTTTTTCCGAACATAAAAGTAATCATACCAATCACAGGGGGGACTATGGCTGAGGAGAGATACATAACCGAAATAGTCGAGACGACGCGACAGGAGATCCTCTTCGCCATCAAGGAGCGCATCAGTGAATTGAGTCGGGGGCTCGAGGCGCCGGTTCAGCTGAAAAAAATCATCATACGGGAGGGCGGAAGGTCGTTTAGGGATTCCGTTCAGTATTTTGAGGTCAATCACATATACGTTGATGAAAACGATCGTCTGTGCGGCGATCTTGCCTGCAAGGGCGGCAGATATGTCGATGACGTTTTTTTCGGAAAATCCATCGAGGACCTGGCGATTGATGATCTCAAGATGATACTGGATGCGCTCTACGGCAACGGCTGGTCCGTCGACAGGATCTCCGTCATGGCCGGAAAACCCGAGCGTTCTTCGGGATTTTTTCTGGATAAATTTTCGGGCATAACGCGGGTTTTGCGTAAACACGCATGAGGGCCTTTCACGACTGCTCTTTTTTAATTACATTCCCGATCCATCAACCTGCTTTTTTACCCCTGACCCCCCGTTTCATCAGATCCTTTTGCAAAATCGTCCGGCGGCATGGTTTTTTGTTATTTGTTTTCAAATGATGAATAAAAAGCAACGCCTCTTCTGGCCACTAATGAAATTACTTGACAGGATTATTTTCCCGATTATATATTATAATCTGGATTGTTGTGTACGGTAATTTTTGCCATTGGCTAACTTTTTTTAAAAGATGTGTAATAAAGGGATGATGAGATAGAAGAGATTGTAGAGATATTTTTGACGGAATAACATGAAAATTAAAAAAGGAAAGGAACCATTATTATTTAAGAATAAAAAATCATCCCCATATCTCTTTAATCCCAACATCCCCTTCTCTTATCCTTGACGTGGGGATTCAATTGTAATTATCACCCGTTGAAATGGAGCATTATATGAAAACTAAATACAACAGAGCCGGCGTGTTATTTTCAGGAGGGCCGGCCCCGAGCGCGAATGCTGTCATATCTTCAGTGTCGCTTAATTTTTTGGACAACAATATCCCGGTGGTGGGCATCATACGGGGCTACGAGTTCCTCCAGGATTTCAATAAAAACTATCCGAAGCTGCGCAAGGAACTGCATTATGAGAACATTACGTACGACGTCACAAAAGCAAGGAACAGGAGCGGCATATTCCTTCGCACCTCAAGGGCGAACCCCGGCCGCGAGATAAAAACCATGGAGGACCTGAACAATTCGGAAAAGAACTCCCGGCTCAGGAATATTCTGGATGCGTTCGAATACCTTGAAATCGGGGCGCTGATCTCGATCGGGGGCGACGACACGCTCAAGACCGCCAACTATCTCTGGCTCATGGGCTTTCCGGTCATCCACATACCCAAGACCATCGACAACGACTACTACGGGATCGCCTGGACCTTCGGGTATTGGACCGCGGTCGACGTCGCGCAGAAAATACTCCTGAACCTCAAGGCCGACGCACAGGCGACCGACAGCTTTTTCATCGTCGAGCTTATGGGAAGGAAGTCCGGCTGGATCACGTACGCGTCGGGAATCGCCTCCGAGGCGATCCTCATGATCTCCACCGAGGACATTCCCGGTGACGTAGTGAACCTCGATAACCTTGTTGACAGGATTACCGATCTCGTCATCAGCCGCGAGAACGATAAGAAGCCGTACGGCGTCATCGTCATCTCGGAGGGAATCGTCGACAAGCTGCCGGAAGAGCTCAAGCCGAAGACGACTGATCGGCACGGCAACATCCGTCTGGGCGAGGCGAAGATTTCATCGATACTGGCCGAAGGGGTGAAGGAGCGGTATAAGGAAAAAACGGGGCTCGAGGTGAAAATAACCCCGAAGCAGGTCGGATACGAGATACGCTCGGCGTATCCCACCGCCTTTGACGTGGTCATGGGCAGCATGCTCGGATACGGCGCCGCCAAGTATTACCTCGAGGGCAAGTTCGGGGTCATGGTGTCCGTGACCGACAATTTCGACCTCAAGGCAGTGCCCTTTTCCGAGCTGATCGATAAGGATACCCTGCTCACAAGGCTACGCTCGGTCCCCCGGGGGAGCGATTTTTTCAACCTCAAAGACCGGCTCCAGTACAGGAACATATTCGACGAGTAGACCGGTACGTGTCATGAAAAAAATATCAGTTATCATAGTTGCCTGCGTGCTGGGAGTTATTTCGGGATGCTCGGAGAGGCAAGGTTTGTACAGTCTCGAAGGCACATTTGAGAAGCTCTCGCGTGCAAGGGGCTTTTCGGAAAAGCGCGACTATTTCACGAAAGCGACCGTTTCCGCGATAGAGGACGCGGCGTCACAGGGAGCGGTATCCGGGAGAGACAGGCTCTCTTTTCTTCCCCGGTTCGACGAAAAGACGAAATGGGAGGAGGTCTCGGAGAAGGTTGAAGGCAATAGGGGCCTGATACGCTTACGCTATACCGATCATCCGGTTGAGAACATGATTGGCCTTGTAATGGAATTCAGGATGAAAAGGGAAAACGGCGCGTGGAAAATCGACCTTGCCGATGAAATACGCTCGGCCATGAAGGTGAGGAGAAACAGCAGCGCGGCCGACTATATTCGTCTGGTCAGGAAGAGGTATTAGGAAAGCGATATCGCGAGATTGAGGATGATTTCATTAAGGAGCTCGCTCGCCTCTTCCTCCCCAGGGAACTGTTCGAGAAAATTAAGGCAGCTTATATACGCCATGTAAAGGGCCCCGGTCTCGATGTAAAGATTAATCAGATTATAATGGATCTCTTCTATAATGGGATTGATCTGAAGTGACTTATTGTAATAGTAAATAGACTGCTCCAGCTCCCCCATCTCCCAGCACACTCCCGCCAGGTTGGCGAGCGTGACCGCATCATTCGGGTTCAGGCGGCATGAGCGCTTCAGGACCTCTTTTGACTTTTTGTAATTCCCCATCTCGCACAGGGTGATTCCGAGTCCGTTCAGTATGTCGGGATCAGTATTGTCGAGCAGGACGCCTATGCTGAAGAGCTTGAGCGCGTTTTCATAGTCGCCCATTTCAACATATTCATAGCCTGTGTCGATGAGGAGTGAGGGATTTTCTCGCAATTCGCTCAGCTCTTCGGGGCCGATCTGCATCTCCTTCAGGATGAGGGAGTTGATCTTTTTTGAGGATCGCTGGTTCGATCTTTGATTTTCTATCATCTCGTTGCAATCTTCCCGTCTCCAAATGAGTAGCCGGCGGGATATTTTCTGCATTAATATTTGGACACTATTGCCCGTTGTTGATTGTGTCAATAACAAATATTAAATTTTTTTGTCAATGGTTTAATGATCAATTTTTTACGTTGGGCCCGGCACGGGCGGTGGAAATTTTCAAAAATATTTTAATGATATAGGTAATCTCGCGCTGCGATAAAAAAGCTTGCATTATCGGGCACAGGCCATCAGCGTAGGGCGGGCGTTTCATTTTTTTGCGCGGACTTTGCTGCACGTATCCAAGCAATTTTTGCGGCACGTCGTGACGGTCGCCGTGCGTCGATTTTTCCGGTCTGACGGAGAGGCTGCATGATTTTAATTTTCAGAAAAATTATGTTATGGGGGTGATTCCATGAAAAAGGCTTTTTTCCGTTTAATTATTACGGATGACGACATCGGCGTTTTTGTCGCACGGATGGCCCTTAGCATAGTATTCATTCCCCACGGTTTACAAAAGCTCCTCGGCCTGTTCGGCGGAGCGGGCTTTTCCGGAACGATCGCGTGGTTCGGCTCCGTGGAGGTTCCGGCTGTATTGGCTTTTTTTATCATAATAGCGGAATCCCTCGGATCGATCGCCCTTTTTTTCGGATTCATAGGAAGATTCATGGCTTTAGGGCTCGGCATGGTCATGACCGGGGCGGTTTTTTTGGCGCATATCCACAACGGCTTTTTCATGAACTGGTTCGGAACCCAGAAGGGTGAAGGGTTTGAATATCATATCCTGGCCATAGGATTGGCGCTGCTTATATTGATCAAGGGGAGTGGGAAATTTTCACTGGACAGATTGATGTATAAGCTTTTTTTCAAATGATGGAACCCGGAATCCGGTCAACATGGGGCTATCCGGGGAATCACCCGGTCGAGCCGATGTAGATTGTGTGATACGGAAACTTTCACAGGGACGCGGGGATTTTAGTCCCGCGGCGCATTGATATACCGGTTTGATAATAGAAATAATGTGAGGAGGAATATGGCTTCAAGGAGACTCGAAGGAAAAGCGGCGATAATCACCGGTGCGGCAAGCGGCATAGGAAGGGCGGCGTCCATTCTGTTCGCCAGGGAGGGCGCACGGCTGGCCCTGGCCGATATGAACGAAGGCCAGCTGGATGAGGTGATCGCATTGGTAAGGAAAGAAAAAGCCGATGCTTTCGGTAAAAAGACCGACGTCTCGGTCGAGGAGGAGGTCGAGAGGCTTGTCCGCGCCGCGATAGAGAAATACGGTGAGGTGGACATCGTCATAAATAACGCAGGAGTTCCGGGGGACCTTTCGGATCCATCCAGCCAGCGTAAAGACATCTGGGACAGGGTTTTCGGCGTAAACGTGATGGGAGCCGTTTATACGGTCAAGCATACTGCCGCCCATATGATGGAACGGAAAAAAGGGGCCTTCGTCAACGTTGCATCGGTGGCCGGAATACGCTCGGGCGCGGGAGGAAACGCGTACAGCGCGAGCAAGGCAGCACTGATTAATTTCACCATGACAACGGCCTGCGATCTCGGAGGACACAATATACGGGTCAATGCGGTCTGCCCCGGACTGATTGAGACGGGGATGACGAAACCGGTGTTTGACTTCGCCAGGTCAAAGGGGAAAGAGGACAAGCTTGGGAGCCGTTGTGAGCTCAGGAGATACGGCATTCCGGAAGAGGTCGCGAATGCGATACTTTTTCTCGCAAGCGATGAAGCGAGTTACATCACGGGCCAGGCACTTCCCGTGGACGGGGGGAATACGGCGTCGCTCAACCTTCCGGGGATGAAGGTGTGACCCCGCCGCCGGAGGCGGCGGGTGTGTCATTTCAATTCTTCTCGAAGAAAGCCTTGCAGGAGTCGGAAAGCTCGCTCTCGTGGCTTTTGAGGCATGATATGATCCTCCCCTTGCCCGGCCTGACCCCCTTGCAGAATTTCTGCGCGTCCGGCCTGCAGGCCTTCGTGAAGTCCTTCATTTTTTTTGTAGCGGCTGCGATTTGGTCGGTACAGGCCTGGGACAGCTCCGCTTCATGGCTTTTCAGGCACGCCCAGATCCTTCCGCCGCCTGGCTTTATTCCCTTGCAGAATTTATCCACATCCTCCCGGCAGGCGCCTTTTCTTTCGACCTCCGGCGTTTGGGCGGCAACGCCAAGTATCAAAAGAAGGGACATCATTGATAAAGACAAAAGCACAATTTTTTTCATGGCATACAACTCCTGTTTTTATGATCGGTTAATATAAAGACCAGCTTTTTGTGCCGGGTCACGAATGATACGAAATGATAAAAAAAGTCAAGTTGGGAAATTCATCCCAATGTCCGTGTTCCATCGGGTGTGAGTTAAATTTCAGGAAATTCTTTTCAACTCGGGATAATGGAACCGCCGATGGACGCAGATGAACGCGGATTAGATATTAGCCACTCACCCGGAATTGGGTTGCGCCATCCCAACGGGAACGTATATATGCTTGACATGATGGTTCTTTACAATTCCTCATGATGCATGACTATTGGCAGATGAGGCCCCAATGCAAATCAAGCGGTCCTATATAAAGCGTTTGCATAAAAAAAGGAGAATATCCCATGGCATGTGAAAATATTAAAAAAAACATGGCGGTCTGCAACTGCTCCTATGATCCGTGCGCCCGAAAGGGTAAGTGCTGTGAGTGCATACAGTACCATCGCAGGTCGAACGAGCTGCCCGCATGCTTTTTCCCCGGTCATATCGAAAAAACCTATGACCGGTCTGTTGAAAATTTCATAAAATACGCGGGACGAGCGTGAATCAATTGTGCAGTGCCGATAGGGACGTCAGGGGTCCGCACCGCGAATTTATTCATTATGCGCATGATTTGTGGTCGTTGCCTCAGGTTTTTCCGATGGTTTCAGGGATCGGATGAGCCATAGTGAAATAAGGGCGTAGACCGTGACCAGGCCTTCGGCCGCAAACATATTCGCCGGAGCTCCCATGATCATGGATCCGAGATGGAGCGCACCGATCCCGGTGAAATTCACGAATGTATGCATGATCAAGGCGTACCACCACCATCGTTTCCCCCTCGAAAATGATTGGAGCACGATCACGGTCAGTGCGATCTGGATCGCGAGCGCGGCAAGCCGCTCCCATGCCGAGAGAAGGAATTCCCATGAAGGGGACATATCGAATATCTGGACCGCCCGCACGATGCTTCCGCCGTCTTGCGAAAACACTCCATGCGGAAGGAGCTTATATGCAAGATAAACCCCCAGCACCACGAATGAGTTTATTCCGCTAATGAAGGACTCAAGCCCCCCGTGCCCCGCGCCCATGACAAGGGAGGTTTCCCACCTCCTGTCTTTTTCGGGAATCAGGAAACGGAAGGCCAGCCAGCGTCCCCCCTCCTCGAACAATCCCGCGCTGAACGACAGGAAGAACACATAGAGCCAGAGAATATAATCGCTTTTTATTTTTTCATTTAAGTAAGGCCAGTCCTGAAGCAGTGAAACGGCGGGAATCCGCGTGGCGACCTCAAAGATCAAAAATACCAGTATGCCGTACGCCCAGTATCTTGTCCTGACCTTGTAACGGCGGATCAAATACACGGCGAGAAGGATCGGCGCAACAGTGGTAACAAGGCCGGATATTGCCGATCCGGCGACTGCCGATGCGTTCATGTGCCTTTCGCCTTAATCCAGTTTAAATATTACGTTTGACGGACTTCACTCCGCCTATCACACGGGTTCACCACGATCGCTTTTCGCCCCTGTGCCAGAAACAGCCTGAGTCCACCTTCGAGGCCGCCAGCTTGAATAATTCCCGGGCCGGCTCCGAAGGGTCCCTCGGCGCGCCGCTTCCCCCCATGTCGGTCCTCACCCACCCGGGGTCGAAAGCGGATACCGTGATTCCTTTTGCCTTGAGCCTGTGCGCGAGGACTACGGTGTATTTGTTCAACGCCGCCTTGGAGATGCCGTATGCGGGCGCGTATGATCCGTCGCCCTGAACGAGCGATGAAAGTCCCGACGATATGTTGATTATGTGGCCGCCTTCTCGGATTAAAGGGAGCAGCCTTTCAGTCAGGTCTATCAATCCGATCAGATTGACCTCGAGTGTTGTTCTTAACGCTTTGATCGAGACGGACTCGGCGACATCGTCGTTATCGGATATGCCTGCGTTGTTGATCAGAAGATCGATCGTTTTTTCCGATTCCCGCATCGCTGCCGCAAATTTTTCTATGCTCGCAGAATCAAGCAGATTCAGGGCATATATCCGTAACGCCGGATTCTGAAACGGCGCGGTTCCGGTCGTGGACGTGCCGATCACCGCCCAGCCTTCTTGAAGAAGCTTTTGGGCGGCCGCATTTCCTATACCCCTGCTCGCTCCGGTTATCAATACTTTTTTCATGGAGCGGCGCTAGAGCCTCGCCTTCCTGAGCCTGAGCGAATTGCTGATCACGGACACGGAGCTGAAGCTCATGGCCGCGGCCGCAATGATCGGCGAGAGAAGGAGCCCGAAAACCGGATACAAAACGCCCGCCGCCACCGGCACGCCCAGGGAATTGTATACAAAGGCGAA
>CAZHAD010000013.1:46397-50074 GCA_964529965.1 uncultured Leptospirales bacterium
CCGACGAACATGACCGTCTGCCCCTGGCCGCGCATCTCGTCCGCCTGCCCGGCAAGGCTTCCCGTATTCATTTTAAGACTTTCCAGAAGCTTTGAGGTTCCAAGGACCACGCTGCGGCCGTCGACCGTTCCGGTTACTCCCATGCCGGTGGATGACTTGAAGCCCTCGACCTTCGCCAGCTCTATCTTTCTTTCCTTCGCTCCTGCGACGATAGCCTCGGCCAGGGGATGCTCGCTCGCCCTCTCGAGGCTTGCGGCCATGCGGAGGAGGCTTTCTTCATCAATTCCTTCTATAGCTTTGATCGTCACGAGCTTCGGCTTTCCCTCGGTCAGGGTGCCCGTCTTATCGATAACCAGGGTGTTTACCTTTTCCATGATCTCCAGTGCTTCCGCGTTCTTGATGAGCACCCCGGCGGTGGCTCCCCGGCCGGTCCCCACCATGATGGAGATCGGCGTCGCCAGTCCGAGCGCGCAGGGGCAGGCGATCATCAGCACCGCCACCGCGTTTACTATGGCGTGCGCCAAGCGGGGCTGGGGCCCGGCGAAGTACCAGACCACGAATGCAATGACCGCGATGCCCCAGACCGTGGGGACGAAATAGCCCGACACCACGTCGGCGAGCTTCTGGATCGGGGCGCGCGTGCGCTGCGCCTCGGCCACCATGCCGACGATCTGCGAAAGCAGGGTGTCCGCGCCCACCTTCTCCGCACGCATCACGAGGGAGCCGGTGCCGTTGACCGTGGCGCCGATCAACCTGTCGCCCCCGGTCTTTTCAACCGGGATCGGTTCGCCCGTGACCATGGATTCGTCCACGCTGCTCTGACCCTCGATCACCGCGCCGTCCACCGGTACCTTCTCTCCGGGACGCACGCGCAGCCTGTCGCCGGGCCTGACCTGCTCCAGGGGTATGTCCTCTTCTTCGCCGCTGTCGCGGATGATGCGTGCGCTCTTCGGCGCAAGGCCGAGGAGGAGCCTGATCGCCGCGTTGGTGCGCGAGCGCGCCCTCAGCTCGAGCACCTGGCCCAGGAGAACCAGGGCCGTGATCACCGCGGCCGCCTCAAAATAGACGTCGACCGTGCCGTCCTTCATCTGCATGATGGGGGGGAATATCTGCGGGAAAAGCAGCCCGACGACGCTGTAGATCCAGGCGACCGCGACCCCCGGGCCGATCAGGGTGAACATGTTCAGGTTCCAGGTGATCACGGACTTCCAGCCTCGCACCAGGAACGGCCATCCGCACCAGAGCACCACGGGCGTTGCAAGGGCGAACTCGATCCATTGAATGGCGCGCATGGAGAGTCCCTGCGGCAGAAGCCCCGGCAGCAGGTCGGCGGTCATGGAGATCAGAAACACGGGCGCGGACAGGATTACGCTGATCCAGAACCGCCTCGACATGTCCTCAAGCTCCGGGTTTTTTTCCTCGACCGTGACGGTGCGCGGCTCGAGCGCCATGCCGCACTTCGGACAGGCGCCCGGTTGGTCCTGGATCACCTCAGGGTGCATGGGGCAGGTGTACTCGGTTTTGGCCCCGGCGGAGGGAAGAACGTACAGCTCTTCCAGGGCCATGCCGCATTTCGGGCACGCGCCCGGCTCCGGCTCCCGTATTTCGGGATGCATGGGGCAGGTGTGGATCCCGCCTTCGCCGCCTTCCACGGCGGCGCCCTTTTTTTTGTTAAGATATTGCTGCGGGTTTTCTTTGAATGCGGTCAAGCAGTGCTCGCAGCAGAAATAATATTGCGTTCCTTCATGTTTAAAATGGTACTGGGAATCAGGGGACACGTCCATTCCGCAGACCGGGTCTTTTTCGAGTATGTTAAAGTTCACGTTTTTTTCATTCATTTCTGTGTTTCCTTCATAAGTTTTTAAAGTTTATTATATAGTAATAAATATTCATTATAAATAAAAATAAATATCGAAGTTTTTTTAATGAGATGCAGAAAAGACTTTATTTTCATGTAGTATTTAGTACGGGAATTCGATTTTTCTAAAATAGTGATTGGTTTGAATCACATACGAAGATGAGCCCTTAAAAAAGCTGACGGTCGAACACTCCTCTGCAAACGATGAAGCATTCGACCGTTTATTTTTTGTTTAGAAAAAAACGCTGATTCGATGAGGGATATGGATTTCCTTCTAAACATCAGCGATCCGATGAAGCGTGCGCGTCAGATTTCCCTTTTCATGCTCTCGAACGTGTCTTTTGAAATCTCGCCCTTTGCGTAGCGCGCCTTCAGTATGTCAAGAGGCGACTCCTTATCGAAGAAGGACACGCCTCCGTCTCTTTTTTTCATGTATTGTACCCCGAAGAACACGATCGCTCCTAGTACAACTAGTGGTATAATCATCATAAACAAACCTCCACCTAAAAAGTTCCCGCCGCCGAACCAGGGATTACTTCCATATCCGTACGCACCGTTGAAGCATCCGCCCCAACCCCAGTTCGCAAACAAGAGGGCGGGCGTGCCGAGCATAACAATGAAAAACGCAGCAGCCAAAGCAATTTTTTTTCTCATGTGGATTCCTTACTCCTTATGAATGATGTAATACCGCGCCGCCGTTCAAGCGGAGGCGCGGCGTGATGGATCAGTATCAGTATCCGCCACCGTATCCCCACGGACAGTATCCGTAGGCTCCGAGATAGCCCGGCCCCTGCCAGTTCCGGTAATAGTCATCGAGCTTTTTTCTCTGCGCGTCGGTGAGCACGCCCTCCACCGCCTTCCGGTGCTCTATCCTCAAGGCGTTGAGTTTGTCGTAATCATTACGGTTTGCAAAATACTTGGCCCGATAATCCGCGTCGATACGTATGATCTTCTGGATCTGAGCGTCGGAAAGGCCGATCCTGTCTTTGAGAAACTCGAGATGGCCGTATCCGCGAAAGCCGCGATATCCCTGTCCGTAGCCCCGGTTATACCCGGGCCCGTATCCCTGATAGCCGCCCGGCCCGTAGCACCAGCCTGGTCCGCCCCCCCACGCCAGCAGATCGGATGACGCGAACCCCAGTATGGTAACCACCGCCAAAGCCAATAGTCCTTTTTTCATTTGGAACTCCTCCCTTTTTGATATTCGGATATTGGGACCCCGCTTTTTTGCCTCCGGTTCCATTTTAAAGTATTTTATGAAAAAATTTAATTATTTTTTTCTGATCTTATCCAACAAAAAACCCTTGCCCGGGTTGAACCCCTGAGCAAGGGCGGCACACTCATATCATCTTGTCTGTTCTAGAAGTTACTATAATACGCGTTAATACGCGAAACTCACCCTTCCTGTCTGCTTGTCCACGAAAATCTTGTTCACGAGATCGTTCCCTTTCCTGGTGAGCACGTCCGCCTCGAAGGCGTTACTTTCGTCTTTAATGTTTCCCAGTTTCAGGTTCGGATTTCGCAAGGAGCTCAGGTAGTTGTTCATTATCTCCCTGGCTTCGGCTTTGTTAACGGCCCTGCCGTACGGCTGCTGGTATTGTTGGTTGTAGCCGGGACCATACCCGGGACCGTTGCCGTAGCCCCACATCATGCCCGGTCCCATGCCCCAGCCGGGTCCGTATCCTCCGCCGTAACCGCCATAGCCCCCCATCATGCCCGGCCCCATTCCGTAACCTGGGCCGTATCCTCCGTATCCGGGGCCGCCTTGTGCCAGCAGGCCGGATGAAGCAAATCCCATCATTATAGCGATCGCAATTGC